>CAZHIY010000016.1:0-15916 GCA_964533085.1 uncultured Thermoplasmatales archaeon
TAATACAAAATTATGTCGAGAGACTTTCTGGTTATATTGATGTCGACCCGCGTGAAATTGAAAAAGAAGCAAGTGTTTATGAAAAGGAATATAAACTGCTTAAATTACTGCTTGAAAGAGATATGGATGCAGAGACAGCAATGCATATGCTCAAAATAAATAGAGATGAGTTAAATAAAATAATAAGCAAACTCTCACAGATGGAAATGTTACAATATACAGATTTTAATACTGTAGAACTTACAAATATTGGTATTGGTTATTTATCAAAAAAAGAATTAAAGTAATAATTTACTAGGTTGCTGTTTTAATTATTTTTAATTTTCTTTTTTTTCGTTTTGGGGATAATATAATTGCAATTGAGAAAAATATTGCTGATATTAATACAATTGATGCACCAATCGGAAAATCTGTAAGAAGTGATAACCAAAAACCAACAAGACAACTGATTATACCAATTATTGGTGAAAAAATAAAGATTTTTTTAAAATCATAAAAGAATTGATAAGCAGTAGATGTTGGATTAATAATTAAAGCAAAAACAAGCAAGCCTCCAACAATTCTAATTGACAGCGAAACTGCAATTCCTGTTAAAAACAAAACTGCAAAATAATATAATCTGGTGTTAACACCTGAAGATTCTGCAAGCTTTCTATGAAACATTATTGCAATTAATTCTTTATAAAATATTACAACAAAAATGACTATTATAAAAGAAAATATCGAGAGTAGTAATAAATCATTTGTGCTTACAGAAAAAATGCTTCCCCATAAAATTCGAAGTGCCCTTGCACTAGCAGCATTTCCTGGAATAAAATTTAGAAAAATAAAAGCAAGAGCAATCATAAATGAAAATAGAAAGCCAATTACAATATTACTTTCAAGACGTGCCTTTTCAGCAAGGGGTCCTAAAATAAATGAGATTCCAAAAGAAAAGATAATAGCGCCAATTATAGGATCAATAGAAACCATCAAACCAAAAGCTGCACCTGCAAAAGCTGCATGAGACATCAAGTATCCAATCGATGCAAGATTCATCCGAACAACAAAGGCACCAGTTGTAGAACATGCAAATCCAGCAAGTAATGCTCCAAGAATCGATGTGATTAATAATGTAGAAGGAAAATCAATCATATTTTTCCCCCATTTCCATTGAAAATGATATTTATAATATCAGATTCCAAAATATTTTCTCTACTACCATCCATTATTATTTTTCCATGATCCAGAACTAATATACGCTTACATCTAGATGGAACAAAACTGAGATCATGGGACACAATTAAAATTGTTATATTGTTTTTCTCATGAATTCTATTTAAAAGTGTTCCAACTTGTTTACGAGAAGCAAAATCCAGGTTTGAAAATGGTTCATCTAAAATAAGTAACTTTGGTTTTTGCGCAAGAGCCCTTGAAAGTAAGATTTTTTGAAATTCACCTCCAGATAGTTTACCAATAGGTCTATTAGCAAAATCAATCATTCCTACAAGACCCATACTGTACCATACCTTGTCCCAATCACTTTTTCTAGCAAATCTAAATGTACCAATTTTTCCAGTTCTACCAGACATTACAATATCTTTACAAAGGAAAGGCGCAAGGGGATTTATTTCAAAATTTTGAATTACATATCCAATTTCTTTTCTGATTTCTGATTTATGTTTTTTAATTTCTTTTCCAAAGACAAAACCTTGTCCTTTGCTATAAGAAAGAAGGCCATTTATTGTTTCTAATAGTGTTGTTTTACCAGCACCATTTGGCCCAATAATTGATATAAATTCTCCTGGTTTAACCTTTAAATTTACATCATAAATAACTGGTAATCTTTCTCCTTCATATACTGTTTCAATATTTTTTAATTCAATTATATTTGAATTTTTTTTCATATACTATCAATAAATTTCAAAAAGTTCACTATCAGGTTTTTGATAAAGTTCCTCAGAAAAACTTACTATGTTCTGTTTAGTTACTGTTGATTCAATCTCATTTTTTACAGACTCACGCAGATATATCTCGATTTTTTTTCCATCATTTGTCGAAAAACGAGCTTTTGGTGATTTTCCCGAAACTATAGTTAGGTTACCTTTCCCTATTGTACACCCCGAACTCATCTGAATACCATCTATAACACAAGACATTGGTGGTTTTGTACCGGTCCAGACATAGGCTTTTTTATTAAAAGGGTCCTTTCCAAGTTTTTCATTAGCAATTTTTCCCATTCTGTAACCTATAACTGCATAAGGTCCAATATGACCATGAAACTGTTCAATATTTTTTAATATTTCATTCAAATTTATCACCATCATTTTTTTCTGTACATTATTAAAAAAGTCAATGTTAGTATTACAAAAATTATAGCAAATACTAAAAATATATTTCTTTGTAATTCTAAATTAGATACTTGACTTTCTAAACCTGCTAGCTCGCCTTTTTTGTATTCATAGGTAGCAATTCCTTTAATCAACTGATTAACATTGTAGGTAACCATATCTAGATATGTCTCAGTTCCGGGGATTGCATCTGGAAAATTGGTAAAAATTACATGGCTTGCGCCTGATTCTGAAGCAACTCGTGCTCCAAAATCTGTTCCACTTTGAAGATTGTCGATAATAGCATAAACATCATCTGAAGAAGCAGCATTTATTACATCAAGTTCATCTTTTAATGAAAGTCCTTGTGGAGGTCCATAAGAATAAGTAACATTCAGTCCAAGAAATTCAATATAATCTTTAAGCCAGCCCATACAAATTACTTTTTTATCAATATAACTATTATTTTGTATTTTCTTCTGTAGTTCTATAAATTTAGCATCAATTTTATTAATGTATTCTTCTGCATTTGCATGAATTGTATCATTTAGTTCGGGATGTAATGCTCGAAGTTCGGATTCTAAATATTCAATATAGGTTTTTGCTCCTGAAGGGTAATTCCATTCACCCAAGTCCTTACATTCAATTAAATCACCCGAAGGATTGTAGTCTAATAGATCTCCAAGCCATGGTTCCATAGTAGGTGAACCAAATGATATTATGATGTCTGCTGTGACAATTTTATTAACATCACTAGGTGATGTGTCATAAAATGCTGGGCAAATACCAGGTGGCATAATGTATTCTATTGTCACATTTTCAGTCAAAAGATTTGATACAAAATCAGCAAGAACTGTATTAGTACAAACAACATTGATTGTGTCTTCATTAGAACTTACATTTGTAGAAAATGCTGAAAATAATATTATAAAAGTTATGCTAATTAGAACATATTTCTTATTCATATCCTTATTACTCCAAAATTTTGTAAAATCCTCAAACATTATGTATAATAAAAGCTTTGTGGTAGCAAAAAATTTAAATTCGTGTTACGATTATCTGTAAAACGTGTTACTATGGTCGAAAAAATTACAAGATTTGGAGTATCTATTGAACCCGAGTTATTAAAGAAATTTGACAAAATGATAAAAAAAGAAGGTTATGAAAATAGATCTGAAGCAATAAGGGATTTAATTAGAGGAAATATAATTGACGAAAAAAGTAAAAATCCAGATGAAAATGTAATTGGAACTTTAACAATGATTTATGATCATCATACAGGTAATTTAACAAACAAACTTCTGGACCTTCAACATAACCATCATAGTGAAATTCTTTCAACAACACATATCCATGTAGATCATCATAACTGCCTTGAAGTATTAGTTTTAAAAGGAAAGTCAGGAAGTGTTCAAAAATTAGCTGATTCTATTAAAGCATTAAAAGGAATAAAACATGGAGAACTGGTAATTACAAAGAGCACATTGTAATATTATTTGTTCATAACTTCATTTAGTTCTTTTACAAATTGTTTAACATCTACTCCATGTACTACTGCAATGTCTTTTATTTTTTCAAATGAGGCAGCAATACATCCAATGCATCCCATATTGTATTTAGCAAATACTGCTGTAAGTTCAGGATGTTTTTCGATAACTTCTCTTATATTCATATCTTCAGTGATTTCACCACATGTCATAATCTACACCTATCTGGTAAAAATGGTTATTGGCATGTTCTTAATAATGTTTACTATCATGCAACTTAGTGGTGAGGAGAAGCCGGACGGCATCCCGGAAGGAGAGGATAAAACAGTAATTAACCATGTCTGAGGTGACCGTCCGGTGGGATCACTTTAAAACACGAATTGTCAATTTTACTATTTAAATAAAAACAAAGGTTCATTGAAAGTATTAATTGGAATTATGTATTAAGATTATTTTAACTATAAACTCATTATAAAGGAAAAATAATCTTTCCAATATTGGGAATCGTTCCAACAGCCAATGATACCAACCAGCATATTCTCTTGTCTTTGGAATAGTTATTTCAAGTACACCCCAAGGGCTTAGAAGACCATTACTATCCATTGTTTGTGCTCTTATTTTATATATTCCTTTCTTTGTCCAAGAATAATTATATTTAACAATTGACCCTGAAGGAAATGGCCCATCCCATTTACTAGGCGTTCCATGTTCCCAATCTATATGTATCCACAATAAATCCCCTTCAGGATCAGATATTGAAAAATTATATTCATACCATACTCCTTTTCTCCCATTTGTAGGACCTGTAATTATTGGTTGATTTGGACGAGTATTATTCCAACCATTAGGATTCATAAACGGATATCTATCCTCGTTATCTCCACCTGGTATTGGATAGGGTATATCCCCTATACCATCACCATCACTATCTTCACCAGTGTAATCATCCCAATAGTTCCCACCAAAAGGATATCCATCATCCCAAGAGTTGTTACATTCATCATATGCATTCTGAGTGTTGTTTATGAAATTGTTGTGATAAATTGTATTATTACCGCAAAATTCCTCAATGAATATGCCTTGTTTGTTTTTCGAGATTGTATTGTTCATTATGGTATTTTTACCGCCACCTGAATACCAGATCTTAATACCAATGCTGTTGTTAGATAAGATATTATTGATAAACAAGTTAGTGTTACTATTAGATGTAATAGAGATACCATTCATCATACAATTCAAAATAGTGTTGTACGAAATTATGTTATTGAAAGAATAGGAACTAATAGCTATTCCATTTGTATGTCCTATAATGTGATTTCCTGTAACACAATTCCCGGTAGAATTTGTTACAAATATACAGCCACAACATTGATTCTCAGAAATTGAATTTTCTGAAACAATATTATTTTTAGAATTATGGAGGTTGATATCATGCCAGTTTTTTGAGAAATTGTTATTCATAATAATATTGTTATTAGAACAATAGCGATTATCTATACCATTAATATTTGAGCTGATATTGTTAAGTAAAATTGTATTTTTGTTTGAATATTGTAGGTGCATACCAATAAGATTGAATGAGCTTTTATTGCTCTTGATAATATTTTCATTAGATGAATCAAGCATTATACCTATTTCATCATAAACATAACCAGATGATATATTATTATCCTGAATAATATTGCCAATTGTGGAGTCTGAAAGGTATATACCATAACGCCAGAATTGAGATATATTATTATCTTTTATAATGTTGAAATTTGAACATATTTCAATACCTGTAGTAAGGTCATCAAGAATATTGTTTTTAGTAATGGTACTATGATCTGAACATATTTTAATAACACTATAATCCCCCTGGCTGATTGTAAATCCACTGATGTATACCCAATCAGCTGTAATATTGATAACAGCATCCTCACTCCAATATCCACGAATAAAAGTTTTTTCTCTACATTCACCAATAAGTTTAATCGACTTATTGATAACTATATTTTCATGATATGTTCCATTAAAAACAAAAAAATTATCCCCATCAATTGCATCATCAATTGCATCTTGTATAAATGTGTAATTTTCTGGTCCTGAACCACCGACATACAAAGTATTACCAGAATATATTGGATGACTAATTTTTTGAATTCTTAAACCAAAAATTATCGGCGAAATTGAACTTAATAAAAACAGAAGTGTTATTCCAAATACTATTTCCTTTTTCAGAATAAATTCCTCCCTCAATATAATAACATCGAATTTATGGTATATAAAGCATTAAGCTAATCTATATATCAAAAAGAACCTGGACATGAAACGGCTTTTCATTTTTTACCTCAAGCATATGATAAGTAACAGCTTTTATTTCTGCACCAATTTTATGTTTTGATAAATTGAATTTCTCACCAAAAACCTTTGCAGAGAGTTTACTATTCTTTTCATCAAGTTCAACTTTGAAAAAACCAAAAACCAGATTCTTTGCGCTGTTTAAAAAAAGAAGGTCAGATAGCCAATCAACAAGAAGTTGTTCAAGGTCATGTGCCTCAAGCTCAATATTATACTGACCTGTATTTTCAATTTCTGAGCTATCAGTAATTATATCAAACATTCCTTTTGCAGCATTTTCAAATGCAACAGAAATGGTCTTACCGTAGGCTTTTAGACCAACATCAGCCGTGTGATCAATAAGTTCATAGGTTTTCATAACAGTTTCTTTTCCGTAATTATTCTTGGGATGAGTATTTCTTATTTAAAGATTGATATATCCTAATGCATTCATTTGCTGTAAAAACAGAATTAGTCTTTGATCGAGGTTTTCTTCCTTTGGAAATTCTTTTACCATTAGTTTCAGAATTTCCTTTACATTTTTTCTTCCATCACAGTTTTTCCAAACAAGAGAACCGTACTTATCCATTTTTGCAGTAAAACTATTTTCCTTTTTAATTACATTACAAAACGATTTACCTAACTTGCTGTTAAATTTCGGCATTATGATTTCAACAAGTCCTTCTTTATTTGTTGACCATTCAAGCTCTAATTGTTTTGGAATATATTTTAGAAATTCATCAATTGTTGGTAAGCGTGTTCTTGGTTTATTCTTCCTTAACAAAGATTTCCCTCAGTGGGATATATGCAAGGAGAGCTGCAATAAACAGCCATATGAGTATAGCAGGCAGTACCGGTGGGAAATTAAATATTGCAAGGTCAAAGCCTCCAATAATTAGGAACGCTACAGTTACTCCCATCAATGCTTCTCCAGCAATAAGCCCAGCAGTTAGAAGAAGTGGTGTTCTTATAACCTTTTCTTTTGGTTTTACCCCAGTTTGCTTGATTGCCAGTTCCCAATCGGAAATTTCTTCCTCTTCAGCACTTCCATATTTCCTTTCGATAAATTTGTTTGTAATATGTCTAACGATACCGCCACTGAAAATGGGTACACTTAGTGTAAATGGAAGATAAATTCCAATAGCTACAGGTAGAACTGGTAAGTCAATAAGAATAAGAACAAATGCAAGTACCATTCCAGCAAGGACAAATGGCCATACCATTTCACCGGTAAGTACTCCTTCAACAATACCAGCCATTAAAAATGCTTGAGGTGCGGCAAGGTCAGGACTTCCAATATGATATGCCTTGTCAAGAGCTTGAACTACAAATGCAAGAATTGGAGCAGCGGCAAGAACCCCAATGAGCTCTGCGATCTGCTGGTTTTTAGGAGTTGCTCCAACCATTTGACCACATGCCATAGACTGAAGCACGTCACCAGATATTGCTGCTGCACAGCAAATAACTGCAGCAATTAGAATTGCGACACCAAAGGCACCAGTGCCACTTAGTCCAAAACCAAGTAAAATTAGAGTTGTAATTAGTAAAACTGATACTGTAACACCGGAAATCGGATTATTTGATGACCCGAGAAGTCCTGCCATGTAACCTGCTATTGCACTAGCAATAAATGCAAAAAGAATTGCAAAAACAGCCATAAAAGCAGAAACAGGCCAGTTATCTGAAATCATTCCATAAAGTAAAAAAACAGGAATAGTTAGTGCACCTATCGCAAGAAATACAAATTTAAAGTTCAGGTCTCTATCAGTTCGTTTTTTTGCATCAACCTGGCCACCCTTAATACCGACTATTGCCTCTCTTATACCACTAGCAAGGTTTGACCTTAATTTAAAGATTGTATAAAGACCGCCGACAACCATTGCACCGACACCGATGTAACGAATGTAGTCTCCCCATATGTTAAAAAAGCCCCAGATAAGTTTTCCAGTCTCTAGATTTCCACCGCCAAGATTCATAACATCAGCATATATCTGTGGATCAGACAGTGGAGGAGTCGGAAGCCCTGTTGCAAGAACAATTAATGGTGCAAGGATAACCCATCCAAGAAGTCCACCTACAAAAACAAAAGATGCAATTCGTGGTCCAATAATCCAACCTACTCCAAGAAGTGCAGGAGATGTTGCGACACCACCATAAAGATATCCAGGATTTGAACCAGATCCAATATTATATCTTCCAATATTTATTATTCCATGAATCGTACCACTTACTGCTTTCATTCCCACCTGTGTAAACTTGAAAATTGCTGCAACAAGCACACCTACAACTAGCCAAATGCCACTTACACCACTTTTAATTTCTGTTTCACCTTCTGCTGCCTCCCCTCCAACAGTTGTGGTAAGAACAGCAGCAACAGCGACACCTTCAGGAAATGGAAGATCGGTTTTAGTAATAAGTGCTCTTCTTAGAGGTATCATCCATAAAACACCAAGTACACCACCCAGAAGTGCTATAACTGTTGTTTCAAAGTATTGAATCTCGGTCCATGTTCCAAGTAGGACAAGTGCAGGAATTGTAAAAATAACACCAGCAGCAAGTGCTTCACCTGCAGCAGCACCCATCATTCCAAGATTTACCTCTAGAATCGTTCCCTTAAAAGGTCTAAGCAAGGCAAAAGCCATAACAGCACCTGGGATAACAGCAGATACTGTCATACCTGCATAAAGTCCAAGATAAGCATTTGCCGCACCTAAGATAATAGCAAGAATTGCTCCAACAAGAACAGCTTTTAATGTCAGTTCAGGTATTGTTTTAGATGCAGGAATAAAAGATTTGAAATCATCTCTAGACGTCATAAGAATCCCCTATTTTATTATTAATTAATAATATCTGTTAACTTTATTATTAATATATTTTCCCATTTATAATACCATCGATTTCTATAATTTACCCATATATTGATTTTTATTAATCTTAAAAACAACACCTATATTTTAATATTGCTATAAAATTATAGATCAATAGGATATCTTAAAATTCCAGCTATTCCATCAAAAGCAGAATAAAGGGAATCTCCTTCTTCGCTACCAAGAGAAATAATTTCTATTTTTCCACCAGTTTTTTCTGTGAGATCAGAAAGCTCATCAATTAAATCAATTTTTTCAACAATTTCCATAGGATGGGAACTGTTACATTTAGAACAATTTGGAGCAATAAAATCTTGTAAATCCTCCTCAGAAATAGTTCGCTCATCAACATAGTTACATGACGAGCATATCAATTTAACTCTATATTTTCTAATATTTTCAGAAAGAAGAAGAGTATCAACAGCCCCCATCTCAAGTGCCTTTCTTAATTGAATCTCACCATAAACTGATAGGCCCCCTTCGGTTTTGGTAACCTCCTTTAGAAATCGTTTCATTAATTTTTTTTCTTTGGATATCTTCAGATCAGTCATAGTTTCCGATGCTGCAGAAACAAGCTCTCTTAATCCATATTCATCTGTGTATCCAGTATCATACGTATCAACTATCTTGTCTTGAACTTCATAATGTAAAAAATTTTCATCAACAAAAAATTGTTTTGTATGCCCTGGTCCACCAATAAAAATACCTTGAATATCTGGATGGTTTTGAAATATTTCGCTTGCTTGTTCTCCGCATTTAACAAACCATTCATGAGCTGCAATCTCAGTCAATCTCTCAAATCTACGTTGTGACTGTCCACCACGACCATGTTTACCTGGTACTTGAGAGGTCATATATTTTAACATCTGAATTCTATTTCCCTTTAAAAGTCCAACTGTACACTCTCTACGATCAATTAAAAAAAGACCATAGATTTCTTTTTCGAGTAGCATTTGCTCCAAAGGTTCAAGATAAAACGATGAGTCACAACGGTAAAGAAATGTAGTAATAGGTAATGGAGGTTCTATAATATAGGCAACCATTTCAGTTTTGTCACTTCCTACACTTTTATGACCAACAAAAAAAATCACACCATTTTCAGGTGGTTGCTTGAACTGCTTAAGCCGACTCATAATGGATTCTATTGCAGAAAGCACATTTTTCATTGTAGTTTTTGATTTAATGTTTTGAGATTGAGAGTATTCATTCTTAAGATAAGAACTGACATCAAAAATTTGTTTATTCGGTGGCACATATAAAGAGATTAATTCAGTATGTCTGCCTCTACATGCTTTAAGCTCTTCAAGTTGTCGTTTAAGATCATATTTTTGTCTCTGTGTCATTTCAGTCATTGAATTTTTTCCACCTTTTCAAATTATATAATCACATATAAAATATAAGGTTAATCTAGACGTTACAATTCTACTATTTCGCCAGTTTTTGGGGTATAAACCTCTGCAAACTCTTTTAATGGTTCAACTAGTGCTTCCCTATTATCACTATGCATTAGTACAATTTTTTCGGAATTACACTTCCTTGCAAATTCAATTAATTCACTATGCCCAGCATGGGCTGAAAGGTCAAAATATTGTACTTCACAATCAACCTTTTCTAAAACACCGTAGAAATTAAGCTTGCCCTTATCAACCAAAAGTCTAGCATTACTATTTTCAACTTGATAACCAGTTAGTAAAACAGCACTTTTTGGATCGTCTTTCAATTTGTTCATATAGTTTAAAACAGGGCCACCGTCCATCATACCACTTGACGTTATAATAGCATCTGCATTAAGTGCCAATTTTCTTCCCTGATCAGAATGAACAAGATTTAATTTATTAAATGCTTTTCTTAATTCTTCAGATGACCTAAGGTACCTTGGATATTTTAAAAAAATTCTAGATACCTTTCTCCCCATTCCATCAAACCAAACATTGAATCCTGTATTTCTTAGTATCATTGCAATTTCTTGAGACCTTGAAACAGCAAAAGCAGGTAAAATTGCTATACCGCCCCTATTTACAACTTCATCTATTTTATCTATAAGCTCTTTTTCTAATTCATCTCTTTTTTTTGGATGATCTCTACCCGCATATGTACCTTCTAAAAATAAAATGTCACAATCAACAGGTTTACATTTATTTGCAATTCTTGTATCAATGACATTAAAGTCACCGGTGAACAATATTTTCTTATCAGCAACAAGTTCAAACATAACAGAACCAGGAATATGACCTGCAGAATGACATATCACATCAACAGTATCTCCAATGTTTTTCTTTTCAGAAAGCTCTATTGGAATAATGCTTGCTTTAGCTTCTTTAATATCTGATTTACTATATGGAATTGCATAACCTTCACTTTTAGCAATATTAATAGTATCTTTATGCAATAAATCTGTAATTTCACCAGTTACTTTTGTTGTAAGAATTTTTTGATCATTTCTAGAAAAAAGCCATGGAATCATACCAGAGTGATCTAGATGGGCATGGGTTAACAATACCAAATCAACAGGAGGGGCAGGTAGTGGATAAGATGGAGGTTTTCCAGGAGACATACCATATTCAAAAAGTAATTTGATATCATGAGTTTCAAAAACCATAGAAAGTCTGCCGACTTCTTCTACACCACCGAGAAACCGAAATTTACAACTGTTATTCATCAGAAATCAGACAGGAGAAAAAGATTATGGTTGATTAATGTTTGCTTAAAATTATTTAGGTGTAATCTTAAGAGTTGATTCATCTTTTTCTACAATTATGACTTTAGTATTTGGTGAGATAGTTGTATCTGCTGTAGCTTGCCATAGCTCCCCTTTAAATCTTACATAACCCGGTTTAAATGGTGTTATCATATCAACAGTTTTTGCAGTTTCCCCAATAATATTTCCTACAGCAGCTTTTTTTCTTCTAACTTGTATAACCTTGTATAATAAAAATGTAAAAAATATTGCAATTATTACAGCAACAACAATTATTATCGTTAGAGCTTCGTTTATCCATGCCATTGATATCGCCCAATCAGTAGAATAGTTAGGTATTAGAAATATTCCTCCAAATAATAGGCATATTATTCCACCTATACCTATTATGCCAAATCCTGGTGTGGCAAATATTTCTATAATAAGTAGTAGGCAACCTATAATTATAAAGATTATGCTTAATATCGAGATATCAAATCCAGATCCTATAAGTGAAAGTAAAATAGCAATAACACCGAATACCTCAGCACCAAATCCTGGTGTGGATATCCCAAATATTATTGCAAATATTCCAAGCATGAGAAGAAGAGATGTAAGAATTGGATTTGATAAAAACTTCATTAATTGAATTCCAATAGATGGAGTATAGCCAATTTGTTTTGCATTTATAGTGTTAAATATCAATTCTCCACGGGCAGTTACAACAGAAGTGCCGTTAATATCTATCAGAAGTTGATTAATTGAAGGTGACGTATGCTCAATTACGTTATAATCAAATGCTGAGGTTTCATTCAGGTTGAGATTTTCTGTAATAAATTTTGCTGCAGTTGTTTTGTTTCTATTATACATTTCAGCTCTTGTCTCAATCCAGCTTACCAGAGCATTAATTCTCTTTGAATCTGTTACAAGTTTTGAGCCTTCAATAGTAATCTCTACAGGCTGAGCTGAACCAATGATAGTATAGTCTGCCATTGCCGCAACATGACAGCTTAATAAAATAAATGTTCCTGCAGACCAAGCAGCTGATCCTTGTGGATATACATATCCAACAAATGGAATCTCACTTTCATTGATTATGTCAGCAATTTCAAAAGTCTGTGTAAGTCCACCACCGGGTGTATCTAAAAGAAGTATTATTGCTTCTGAATTTTGAGATTTTGCCTGTTCAAGACTCTCTTTAAAAATTTCAACTGTATATTGATCAATTGTATCTGTGACTTCAACAATTATTACATTTGAACCTTGTACAGATAAACCAATTGATGAAAAAATAAAAAGGAAAAAAAGAAAGATAAAAGAGAGTTTTAGTTTCATTTTTTAGCTTCTTTTGTCACTGCCTTTGCAATACCGGCTACTCTTCCAATATCTCCACCTGGAACTATTATAAGATTCTTCTCTCTAGCTATTTCAGCAAGTGTCTGAAGTTCTCTAAGTCTTAATGCAGCGGTTTTTCCTTCATAGAATTCTGCTGCTTCAGCCATCTTTTTTGAAGCTTGAAATTCTCCATCCGCAATAATTATTCTTGCACGTTTTTCTCTTTCTGCTTCTGCTTGTTTCGCAATAGCTCTGAGCATTTCCTCAGGTAATGCAACATCTCTAATTGTTACAGCGGAAACCTTTATTCCCCATGGATCTGTCCCCTGATCGATTAGTGTTTGTAGGCTTTTATTGAGTTCATCTCGTTTTGATAATAGATGATCAAGGCTTTCTTGTCCAAGCACATCTCTAAGTGTAGTTTGTGCTAGTAAGCTTGTAGCAACATCATATCTCTGAACTTCAACAACTGCTTTTTCTGGGTCAGTTATCCTAAAATATACAACTGCATCAACATCGACAGTTACATTATCTTGAGTAATAACTCTTTGTTTGGGAACGTCGATAACACGCGTTCTTAAATCAAGTTTTATCGTACTATCTATTATTGGTACAACAAATACAAGACCGGGGCCTTTTATTCCAAGCAATCTGCCTAAACGGAATATGACGATTCTTTGATACTCAGCCATAATTTTTATTGCAGATGCGAGAATCATTATCAGAAAAATTATAATTATGATCAATATATACAATAATGTCTCTGGCATAATTTGTTACCTCCAATGTCAAATATGATATTTCTGTAATTAAGTGTTTCTGTAAAATCGTAAAAAATAAAATAAATAGAAAAATGATATGAAATTGTACAGTGGGGAGAAAATAATCTATGTCCAAGATAATTAAAATAAAGGCAAGGGAAGTCTTAGATTCAAGAGGTAACCCGACCGTCGAAGTTGATGTAATAACAGATCAAGGTACATTTAGAGCGATGACGCCTAGTGGGGCTAGTGCTGGTCAACATGAAGCTTTGGAATTGAGAGATAAAGATAAATCAAGATATTTTGGTAAAGGGACGTTAAAAGCAGTTGCTAATGTTAATAAAAAAATTGCTCCAAAACTTATTGGTCTTGATTGTATACACCAAGAGACTATTGACAATATCATGCTAAAATTAGATGGAACAGAAAATAAAGACAAATTTGGATCAAATGCAATTTTACCTGTGTCAATGGCGGTTACCAAAGCTGGTGCTGCTACAAAAAATTTTCCATTATTTGACTATTTAGGGGCATTATTTGGTGTTATTCCACATAAATTACCTGTTCCTATGTGCAATGTCATCAATGGTGGTAAACACGCTGGCCAGGAGAACTCTATTCAAGAACATATGTTGATGCCTACTGGTGCAAAGAGTTTTTCTGAAGGAATTAGAATTGTTTCTGAAAGCTATCACCACCTTGCAAAACTTTTAAAAGAAAAATTTGGTGCTGGAGGTATTCTGATTGGTGATGAAGGCGGTTTTGCTCCCCCACAGCTTAATACAGTAGATGAACGTCTTGATTTAATGCTTAAAGCAGTTGAAAATGCAGGCTATGATGGATTGATGCATATTGCATTGGATCCTGCTTCAAGTGAATTTTTTTATGATGGCAAGTATAAGATTGGTAAAAAAACATATTCCGGCGGAGAAATGGTTGATTTTTATGTGAATCTCTGTAAAACCTACCCAATAATTAGCATTGAAGACGGTCTTGCAGAGGATGACTGGAATTCTTGGGTTGAACTTACAAAGAAAATTGGTACTGAAGTTCAGATTGTCGGTGATGATCTATTTGTAACAAATACTAAAAGGATAAAAAAGGGAATTGAAATGGGTGCAGCAAACTCCGTCTTAATAAAACTCAATCAGATTGGTACTGTAACTGAAACATTAAATGCAATAAAAATGACACATGATCAAGGGTGGACAGCTGTTGTTAGCCATAGAAGTGGTGAAACAGAGGATAATTTTATAGCAGATCTTGTTGTAGGTACTAGTTCTGGTCAGATTAAAACTGGAGCACCTGCAAGAAGTGATAGAAATTCCAAATACAATCAATTATTAAGAATTGAAGAGCAATTAGGTGAAAAAGCTGAGTACCCTGGTATTGATTTTCGAATGGATCACCTTGCATAAACATTTTTAGTACTATTTATATATCGGCAATTGGGGAAATGTTATGAAAGTACTTATTACTGATAAAATGGCACAAGAAGCAATTCAACTTTTAAAAAATGCAGGTCATGAGGTTTATTTTAATGAAATGGATCATGACACACTTTTAAAAGAAATTGGAAAATATGATGCTCTTATAGTGAGAGGCAGAACAAAGGTTGTAACTAAAATCGTAAATGAGGGCTCAAAGGGAAATTTGAAGGTAATTGGGAGAGCCGGGATAGGAGTAGACAATGTTGATATTGAAATAGCTGGTAAACTTGGAATTCCCGTAGTAAATGCTCCAACAGGATCTACCATTAGTGTTGCGGAATTAACAATTACTCATATGTTAAGTCTTTCAAGAAATATTGCAAAAGCAGATAGTACAATGAAAAAAGGAGAATGGGCAAAAAAACAACTAAGGGGAAACGAGTTATATGGTAAAACACTTGGTCTAATCGGAACCGGAAATATTGGTAAGCTCACAGGAAAAATCGCACAATGCTTTGGAATGAAAATAATCGGATTTGACCCTTTTATTTCAAAGGAAGACATGGAAAAGGATGGTATTGAAAAAAGAGAAGATTTAGGAGGACTTATTAGTAATTCTGATTTTATCTCTCTTCATTTACCGCATAATCCTAAAACACATTACATCGTCAATAAAGAAATGATTTCAAAAATGAAACCAACTGCTTATGTTATCAACTGTTCACGTGGCG
>CAZHIY010000017.1:0-9597 GCA_964533085.1 uncultured Thermoplasmatales archaeon
CATCTAACAAAAATTTTTGATATATAACATTTAAATAACTAATTCTTATCTTATTTTTTAAGGGAGTTATCGGTGTAGATGAAAATCCTTCTTCTAAAACCTGGAATTTTCGAGAATAATACAAAAAATTTATTGCTTGATCCTTCAACATTACCTCCTCTTGGATTACTATATCTTGGAGCAGTATTAGAACGAGAAGGTCACAATGTTGAAATACTGGATTTTTGTATGGAAAATATTTCAAAAGAAAGGCTTAAAAAAGTTCTTATGTCAACAGACGCCATTGGAATGACAATATGTAGTGATATAAATTTCAATCCATACAATGATGTTTCCAGGATGATCAAAGAAATAGACCCTGATATTCCACAAATTATAGGTGGCCCACATTGTACATTTGTTCAAAAACAATCTTTACAGGATATTCCCTTAGCAGATATTAGTGTAATAGGTGAGGGAGAAAATGTTATTCTTGATTTAGTAAAACATTTTCAAGGAGAAAAAGCTTTAGGAGATATACATGGAATCTATTATCGAAATAATGGATCAATTATTTCAGGTAAACCTCTAAAGATAATTGAAAATCTAGATGATTTACCATTTCCAGCACGACATCTTGTTGAAAAATATGATTATGGTGATTTTCCATTTGGTTTTCAACTAAAAAAGATTGTGAGTTCGACGATTACAAGTAGAGGATGTCCTTTTAAATGCCGATTTTGTGCAAAATATAACAATTTTATAAATGAATGGACATTTAGACAAAGATCTGCAGAAAATATTTTACAGGAATTTGAAGAAATTGATGAGAAATATAAAACAATAAATATTGTTGATGATAGTTTTTTAGCAGATAACAAAAGAGCTCATAGAATTTTTGATGGACTTATAAAAATGGGTAAAGAAATTGATCTATGGATTTATGGAACAAGAGTCGATGCTGCAAACAAAGAACTATATAAGAAAATGAAAAAAGCAGGAGTTAAAATCATATTCTTTGGTATTGAATCCGGTAACCAGGATGTTCTTGATTTTTATAACAAGAGAACAACTTTATCTCAAATTAGAAATGCGATTAAACTAAGTAGAAAAATGAATTTTATAACATTGGGTAGTTTTATTCTAGGTGCTCCTATGGAAACAAAAGAACACATTGAGAACACTATAAAATTTGCATGTTCTTTACCTCTTGATTTCGCTGGCTTTGGACCATTAAGATACATAAAGGGTTCTCAATTATGGAATGAAGCTGTGAGAGATAACAAAATACCAAAATATACCAATGAAATATTTTACTTTGCTGATTCAGAGCATGGCCTCGGGAATTTTACAAAAAAGGAACTAATGGATTTTACTCTTGACGCATTTCAACGTTTTTATTATAGACCAACATATATGATTAGTCAAGTTTATAGAAACTTATTACGAAAGGACTATACATTGCTTTATTCTGGATTGAAGCTTCTATTTTCAATGAAAAAGGAAATGGGAGTCTTCAAGAAAATTAATCCAACTACAAAAAAATAATAAAAATTATCAACAATAAATTTTATAACATAAGAATTCATGCTAATTCCTATATCGGGGAGTATATTTAATGAAATTTCTTCTCTTAAGACCGGCAGAACAAGACGAGGAAAATAAAACAAATAAAACTTTCTCTTTGAATCTTCCACCTCTGGGTTTACTTTACATAGGAGCTTCTTTAGAACAAAATGGGCATAATGTTGAATTACTTGATTATTTTGGAGAAAATATTTCAAAAGAAAAACTAAAAAATTCTTTGATTTCATCTGATGCAGTTGGAATGTCTGTATATACATATGATTACAAATCTGCAATAAATGTTTCTAGATTGATAAAAGAAATAGACACTGAAATTCCATTAATTATTGGTGGTCCTCATTGTTCATTTGTTAAAAAAAAATCATTAGAAGATATACCTTTTGCAGATATTAGTGTGATGGGTGAGGGTGAAAATGTAATTCTTGATATTGCAAAATCTTTACAAGGAG
This sequence comes from uncultured Thermoplasmatales archaeon, assembly GCA_964533085.1. Lineage (GTDB taxonomy): Archaea > Thermoplasmatota > E2 > DHVEG-1 > DHVEG-1 > SG8-52-3. Next base: position 2,016 of record CAZHIY010000017.1, read on the forward strand.
AGAAAGACCTAGCAAATGTAAATGGTATCTATTATAAAGAAAATAAATCAATTAAACAAGGGAAACCATTAAAAGTTATCCAAAATTTAGATGACATACCATTTCCTGCACGTCATCTTGTAGATAAATATGATTACAGCAATTTCTCTTATGGGTACACATTTAAAGGTAAAATAACTAATTTGATATCTAGTAAAGGATGTCCTTTTCGCTGTCGTTTTTGTAGTAGATATTGTCAATATATAAAAGATTGGGGATTTAGAAAGAGATCAGCAGAAAATGTAACAAAAGAAATCAAAGAACTAAATGGAAAATATAAATCAATTGTTATTGTGGATGACAATTTTTTAGCAGATAAAAAAAGAGCTCATAAAATATTTGATATACTTCTTGAGTCCGATATAGATATTGATTTTCTAATCCATGGTGCTCGAGTTGACACTGCAGAAAAAGAACTTTATTTAAAAATGAAAAAAGCAGGTGTTAAATATATATTTTATGGGCTAGAATCTGGTAATCAGGATGTTCTAAACTTTTATAATAAAAATATTACAATTCAGCAAATAAAAAAGGCGACAGGATTGGCAGAACAGATGAATTTTTTTATAGGTGCATCCTTTATTTTAGGTGCCCCTATCGAAACTAAAAATCATATTGAAAACACTATTAAATTTGCGTGTTCACTCCCACTTGATCAAGCAAATTTTGTACCACTAATTTATAGAATGGGGTCATCATTATGGAATGAAGCTGTTGAAAATAAAAAAATTAACCCAGATCAATATGAAGTACTAGCAGACTCAAAACACAATCTAAGCAATTTTACTGAGGAAGAACTGATAGAATTTGCTACTCTTGCATTTAAATCCTTTTATTTTAGACCGAAATATATATTTAGACAATTATTCAAAATGTTACAGCAAAGGGATTATAATTTTTTTATTAAAGGTCTAAAATATCTTATAATGTTTAACAAATCAGTAGAAAAAGGTATAGAGATAATTAAGAGCAAAAATGTTAATTAATTTACTATAACTGAAAAAACACAAAAAAATATTAAGTTCATTCCTTATTTGGGTTTTGTCATCTGTTTATGCTCTTATAATTTCGGGGGAGATAAAATCGCGGAGGAAAAGTCATCTCGTAAAAGAATCGAAGCAACAAAAGAGATGAAACAGATAATGACTGATTATTATTACAAACTAGATTCTGCCTCAAAAACAGATACTGAAAAGGTAGCGTGGTGCTCGAGCGTTGGTCCAGCAGAAATCCTAAGAAGCCTTGGTTTTCATGTTTATTTTCCTGAAAATCATAGTGCTATGCTGGGTGCTAGTAGAATAGCAACAGATCTAATTCCATATGCAAATGCAGTTGGTTATTCTCCAGAGGTTTGTTCTTATTTGACATCAGATATTGGTGCATATTTAAAAAAGTTCACACCACTTTCAAAAACTTATGAAGGTATAAATAGCATTCCAAAACCTGACGTTTTAGTTTTTAATACTAATCAATGTAGGGATGTTCAGGACTGGATGGGATTTTATGCTAAAGAATTTAATGTTCCATCACTAGGAGTTTATACATATAGGAATATAAATAAAATTACAGATACTCATATTAATTCAATAGCTCAACAAATTGAAGAATTAATTGAACCATTGGAAAAAATATCTGGAATTACCTATGATAAAATGGAACTGCGAAAGGTTATATCTCTTTCACGTCAATGTTCTGATCTTTGGAAAAAAGTACTGGATACAGCTTCTACTACACCTTCCCCTTTAACTTTTTTTGATGGAAGTATTCAGATGGGGCCTGCTGTGGTTTTGAGAGGGACACAACAAGCTGTAGAATATTATAAATTACTACTTTCTGAATTAGAAGAGAGAATTAAAAAAAGTGAGGGCGCAGTAGAAGATGAGCGATTCAGACTATACTGGGATGGAATGCCCATATGGGGAAGACTAAGAGCCCATTCTGAGATATTTGCTAGTAAACGAGCATGTATTGTTGCGTCAACGTATTGTAACAGCTGGATTTTTACAGATTTTAATGAGAATGATCCCTTTAAAAGTATGGCAAAGGCATATACAAAATTGTTTATTGTAAGAGCAGATGAAGCAAAAGAGGATTATTTGAAGAAAATGATTAATTTCTTTAATGTTGATGGAATAATTTATCATGATTCAAAAACCTGTTCAAACAATACTAATAGTCGTTATGGTATGCCACAAAGACTAGAGGATGAAACAGGACTACCAAGCTTAGTTGTAAATGGAGATATAAATGATCTTAGATGCCTCTCGGATGAACAATTTAAGACAAATATTGATGCTTTCATCGAACAGCTTGAAGGTAATAAATGATAATAGTTGAATTTGAACGGAGGAGTTTACTATGACCTGCTGGTTAAACCTTGGTCAAATGATAAAGATGAATACGAAAAAATTCCCAAAAACAATAGCACTAAAGGAAAAGGGCAGAAGTCTAACATATCCAGAGTTAAACAAGAAGGTAAATAAATTATCTCATAGTCTTCTTTCTCTTGGACTTAGAAAAGGAGATAAATTTGCTGTATTATTAGAAAACAGTATAGAAATCGTTGAAGCATATCTTGCTGCTGCAAAAACTGGTCTTATCATTGTACCGGTACATTTTCGTTTTGTGGGTAGGGAAATAGTAAACATTATGGAGAACTCAGATGCAAAAGCATTTATCGTACACGATGAGTTTGTCCCGTTAGTTAATTCCATAAAAAATGATTTAAAAAATATTGCGACAGATAGATATATTGTTGTTGGAAAAAAGACAAAAGGATATTTAGAATATGAAGAATTTATTAAGAATTCTCCAGATAATGAACCTGAAATTGATATAGATTGTAAGGATACTTGGATAATTCTATATACATCTGGTACAACAGGTGTCCCAAAGGGAGTTGTACGATCTCATGAATCGTATATTGCTTTCTTTTTTATCAATTCAGTTGATTTTGGATTTAATGAGCATGATGTATGTCTTAATGTTATGCCACTGTATCATGTTAATTCGACGTTCTATACGTTTCTATTTTTATATCTGGGCGGAACTGCATATATACATCCCGCACGTCATTTTAGATCTGAAGAAATATTAGAAATTATTGAAAAGGAGAAAATAACATATATTTCACTTATTCCAACTCATTATAATTTAATATTAAATGCACCTGAGGATGCAAAAAAGCGTGATGTAAGTTCAATTAGGAAATTGCTTTGCTCTTCAGCTCCTGTTACAAAAACTATGAAAAAAGAAATTATGAAGTTTTTTCCGGGTGTTGATCTCTATGAAGCTTATGGTTCTACTGAAGCAGGTTTAGTGACACTTTTAAAACCTGAGGATCAAATGCTAAAACTTGGTTCCATTGGATATGAAGCAGTTGGAACAGATTGTGTTAAATTATTAGACGAAAATGGAAATGAAGTTGGTATAAAAGAGATAGGTGAATTATATTCACGTGGCCCAATGATGTTTGATGAATATTATAAGATGCCTGAGAAAACAGAGAGCTCCTTTATAGGCGAATGGTTTTCTGCAGGTGATATGGCCATGCGTGATGAGGATGGTTTCTATTTTATTGTTGATAGAAAAGATAATATGATAATTACTGGGGGCGAGCATGTGTATCCAACTGAAGTTCAGGAGATAATAGTTACCCATCCAGATGTATTTGACGTTGCTGTTATTGGTCTTCATCATGAAAAGTGGGGTGAACAGGTAACTGCAGTAGTTGTACCAAAAGAAAATGCCAAGATAGATGAAGAAAGGATCCTAGAATTTTGTCGAAATAAAATAAGTGGATATAAACGACCAAAAAAAGTGATACTCATAAAAGATAGCGAGATGCCTCGTACCCCTACTGGTAAGATTCTGCATCGCGTTCTAAGAGAACGTTATAATTCTGAGAGGAACTAAGATGGATAAATATAGATTTGGAATTTTAGGTGCTGGTCCTGTTGGTTCTATAATGGCTGCACATCTTGCAAAAGCAGGGTATGATGTTACACTAATAGATATACTTAAAGCACATATGGATGAAATAAAGAAAAACGGGCTTTCTATAACTGGATATAAGGAAATTAATGTCTCTTTCTCTGATAAAAATCTCTGCTATGGTATCGATGAATTGAGTGATAAAGATATAAATTTTTTATTTATCTCAGTTAAAGCATCTGTGCTTCCTCAGATTTTGCCATTAATAAAACAGGTAACAAAACCAGGTATGACTTATGTTAGTTTACAGAATGGACTTGATAATGAGGACTTGATTGCAGATGAATTTGGAAAAGAAAACACTCTTCGAATTGTTGTTAATTATGCTGGAAATCTTATCGATAATGGTAAGATTAGAATGTCATTTTTTAATGCCCCAAACTATATTGGGATGATAGATCCCTCAGCTGAAAAAAAAGCAAAAGAACTTGCGGATATAATTACTAAATCAGACTTAGAAACTGCTTATACATCAGAGATAAAAAAATATGAATGGGAAAAAATTATACTAAATGCAGCTCTAAGTCCTGTTTGTGCTTTAACAAGAAGGACTATGAAACAGATGATGAGTTTTAAGGAGACCAGAAATCTCTCAGAGGCTATATTACATGAGGCAATAGAAGTTGCTGCAGCAAATGGTTATCATTTTAAGGAGGATTTCTTAGAATTTTGTATGAATTATCTTGACAAAGCAGGACATCATAGAACTTCCATGCATGTAGATATTGAAAAGAAGAATCCTACAGAGATAGGTTTTATTAATGGTATGATAGTAAAATATGGTAAAGTAAAGGGTATTCCTACACCAATTAATTCTACTATTGTCTCCCTTATTAGGGGATCTGAACTTCCAGAATATATTGGTGCATAAAGATTGTGGAAGTGATTTTTTTGCACTATGTAATTATTGGGAATGGTGGGGCTGGTATTAGTGCTCTTCAGGCTATAAGGTCAGTTGATAAAAAATCACCTATAACTATCGTCTCACGAGAGAAGTATCCCGCATATTCCCCATGTTCTCTACCTAATTTAATCGGTGGAAAAATTGATAAGTCCACAATTCTTCGATTTGATAAGGAGTTTTATAATCGTCTCAATGTAAAATTTGTGAAAAATACTGAAATAATACAGATATTTCCAGATGAAAAAGAGATTAAGGATTCAATTGGCAAAATTATCAAATTTGACAAGTTATTAATTGCTTCAGGTGCAAAACCCATTACTCCAAAAGGGATTGAAGTATTAGACATTAATGGTGTGCATGTTATGGGCACACTAGATTCTGCCTTGGAGATAATTAATCATATTAAAAAAGGCGTAAATCAAGCAGTAGTGATTGGTGGAGGTTTTATGGGTATTGAAACCGCTACGATGCTGAAGACAAGAGGTATCAAAGTCACTATTGTAGAAATGCTACCACATATATTATCAAGAATGATAGATACTGATTTGTCTAAAAAGGTTGCAGATATTCTAAAAGAGCATGGCATAGAGCTTCTTTTGAATGATACTGTAAAAAGTGTAACTGGAAAAAAAATAGTTACAGGTGTTACTCTTGAAAAAAATAAATTACCTTGTGATATGGTAGTGCTTTCAATTGGTGTCACACCAAACATTGAAATTATAAAAAGTGCTGGAATTAAAACAAATAAAGGAATTATTGTCAACTCTCAAATGCAGACAAATAAAAAGGATATTTTTGCTGCGGGTGACATTGCTGAAGTACGGGAACAGATTGAAGGAAAACAAGGTTCATTTGCTATTTGGCCAAATGCTATTGAGCAAGGAAGGATTGCTGGTCTGAATATGGCTGGTAATAGTACTGAATATATAGGTGCTGAAGTTGTAAATGTCCTAGATGTTTTCAACACACCAATTGTAGCAATGGGCCGTACATCTAAAGAAATTGGTAAATGTAAAGTTATATCTCGCTTTACACCACAAACCTCTAAAAAGATTTTATTAAAAAACAATAAAATTATTGGACTTCAGTTTGTTGGTACTATCAGGAATACTGGTACTTTTTATAGCCTTATGAAAAAAGGGAGTGATGTCAGTACCATTATTGATAGATTGTTAGATGATAATTTTATAATTAATCCTGAGGTAATATCTTCTAGAATGATTATTTAAAATTATAAACTTACTTAAAAATAAATGACGACACTTTGTTTTTTTCTGCTTTTGTATCTAAATGAAAAGAACCTTCTGAGATTTGCGATTTCAATCCAAAAATCAAAACTGATACATTTTCATAATTGACATAACCAAATCCAGGAGGGAAAAAACGTATTGTTTTAAATTCTACTTTTGTAAAATCTATTAATGCAACACGTCCGACTTGTTTACCACCTGTTGCATTACCAATAACATATGATCTAAGAATGATACCTCTAATTTTTGCAGTAGAAAGAGATGATAATAAATTACCTTCATTTTTTTTAACTAAACTTGCACTAATTGTTTCAGTAAAAATTGTAATTATGAATAATAAAACAATACCTATTGTTAATAATTTTATTTTCATTTTCATCATATTCATATGTTTTTTATTTATAACATTCCTAAAAAATAGTATATAAACTTTATAGTACAAACATGCTCTAATTTAAGAAATATGATTTTCTACAGGCTTTTATATTATTTTTTATTGATTTCTAAAAATTTCTCTGCCATATTTTTACGTCTCCTTTCTAGTTCTTCTGTCTCATCTAGATATTGTATCGCACCTGTAGAACAATATTTAACACATTTTGGGTCACCTTCACATAGATCACATTTTATTATTTCATCATCAATTGATGTAACAGCATTATAAGGACAGAGCGTTGCACAAAGTCTGCATCCGATACACTTATCTTTGTCTCTAATGACAATTCCATCTTTTATCTGGTATGCATTCTGATGGCAGAATTTCAGACAGACGGGGTCTTCACATTGGAAACATATTATTGGAAACTCATATCTATTGAATTCATCCCTTACTATTGTAATAGCAGCCTTTTTAGGATTACATTCTCCAAATTTGTTAAGTGAACATGCAATAGAGCATTCCCTGCAACCTGTGCATTTTTCTGGGTAAACATAAAGATATTTCAAATCAATGCCTCCATTTCCTTTACCCGTTCTTTATTAACCTGTCCATCATTTGTCCATCCTCTGATCTTGTAATAGCGTGTAAGGAGTTTATCAAATTCTTTTCTGTCTATATGGTGACCTTTTGATAAATTCAATGGCATTGGATCATCAAAATATCGTTTAGGTAAAGTATCGTCTTTTCTAGATATACCTTCACGATTATTGAACATCCTTTCAATGTCTATTACCCGTTTTCCAACATCCTCCAAATCTTTTTCTTTTACAGTCCAACCTGATGCACAGTGAATAAGTTTCTTCATCCATTTGTAATCAACGAAGTGAGGACTATTGAAACCGTGACATATGAATTTACATATTCCCAGGCTATCAATTACAGCAAAGATATTATCTGAAAAATATACAGTTTTTTCTTTAGCTGCATATGACGTTGGATCGTTTGGAACACCCTTAC
>CAZHIY010000017.1:9607-15551 GCA_964533085.1 uncultured Thermoplasmatales archaeon
AGGATTTTCTTTAAATAGGTCATAAGCAAACACAATTCTTTCTTTAACTTCTTTTGGCAATCGTAAGAATATTTCTAGAGTAGGTCTACTTCTAAGATGATCAGCCCCTCTTGATGAAGTAGCAATCCCTAGAGCAAATGCCTTTATGTATCTACAATCATGAGGATCACTTTGAGGTAGTCCCTTTACAGCAATGAGAAAATCTTTTGATTTTTCACCAAATCTTACTATATTTTTTGTACTCTTAGCTAATATATCTCCAAATCCTTCCCGTCTAGATATTTTATAAAGTAGTTTTTTTGCAAGTTCAAAATCACCAAAACAGAGTTTTTCTTCTGTGATTTTTTTATCGATAATGCCTTTTTCATAAAGTTCAAATGCCCAAGCAATAATCGTTCCACTTGAGGATATATCCAAACCAAGCTCATTGCAAACATTGTTTAGTTCTATTACTTGAACTGGATCTTCAATGCCAAGATTTGCTCCAAGTAGACCAACAGCAGTATATTCTGGTCCCTCTCCACCTAGCATATTTCTATGACGGCAGTGAACAATACAAGAAGAACAACTAATCATCTTTTCAACATGTTTCTCAATTTCCTCTGCGTTTAATGATTCTGACCAAGCATTTAACTGACTGTTTTTTGTTCTAATAGCACCCAGTGTATTAGAAACCTCATAAAGGAGAGGAGTTCCTACACTACCTAGAATAGAAGTTATTTTTGAGTTCATAATATATTCTTTGAGCTGTTCAACGGTTTCAAGCATTTCTTCAGGGTGTTTAATCTGGATACCTTGTGTACCTTTTACCGCAATTGCCTTTAATTGTTTTGAACCCATAACTGCACCTAGACCACATCGTCCGGCAGCATTTTTTACACCAGTTCTTACACACGCAAATCTAACAAGATTTTCACCAGCTAAACCACAACAGGCTACCTCTACATGCCCAAGGTCTTTTCTAAGAATTTGCTGTACATCTGTAGTATCCATTCCCCAATAGTCCTTAGCATCCTTTATCTCAATTTTATTATCTGTTAAATACAGATAACATGGTCTCTTTGCCTTACCTTTGATAATAAGTCTGTCAAAACCGGCATACCTCATTTCAGCGGCAAAGTACCCTCCACAGTTAGAGTCTCCTAAAATACCAGTTTCAGGTGATTTTGCAGACACATTAAAACGACTAGAATTTGGGACAAGAGTACCAGTTAGAAAACCTGTACCAAAAATAAGAACATTCTCTGGTGAAAATGGATCTATACCTGGTTTAATCATTTTATATAGATAGTAGCTATTTAATCCTCTGCCTCCAAAAAATTGCTTTTTTAAGGACTCTGCAGTTTGTTTTATAGTAATCTTTTTTTTTGATAAATCAATGATACCAAGTTTTCCTTTTAACATTAAATCCCCGAGATTATAGATTCAGAATATAGTTCTGGTATTAGAAGTTTATACTGAATTAATATTTAAAAATTAAGGCGTGTTAATTTTATATAGGTATTAGAGTATATATCCTTGTTAAGGGGAAATTTATGAGAAAAAAATGGTTTAGTTTAACAATATGTATGATTTTTATATTTTCAAGTTTCTCAATCATATCATTAGGAGAGTTGAATCATTTTGATGATTCTAATAATATTCAAATATCCAGTCATATTATTATTAATGTTGATAATGCACCTAATGTTGCCGCTAACTTGAAATCTGATGGTTTTGACGTTCTTTATGGAACTATCACTAAGACTTCGTTTGAATTAATAGTAACACCTAGTGAGTTAAATTTGTTAAAATTAAGAGGTTTTAATCCTGCTATATTATCATATGGTAGACCTTTTTTTGAAATTCAAGCTGAGCGTTACCAGAACATAATTGGCGAGGTTCCTCCCGGTTATCTTGATCTCACACAGATTGTTGATGAAATGTATGATTATGAAAGTTCTTATCCATCTATTTGTAAGGTTTATGATTTAACTGATACATATGGCATGCCACCTACCTATGAGGATAGACACATCTATGCAATTAAGATTTCTGATAATGTGGCAGAAGATGAGGACGAACCAAATTTTTTAATGGTTTGCTGCCATCATGCTCGTGAGATAGTAACACCTGTAATTGCTCTTTATTCAATTGACCAATTTATTACAAATTATGGTAGTGACCCAGATATAACTGCATTAGTTGATAAGTATGAAATTTGGATTTCACCGGTTTGGAATCCTGATGGTTATGAGTATGTATACTATGTTGATAATATGTGGCGCAAGAATCGACAACCTTATTCTCCAGGTGTAGGAGTGGATTTGAACCGCAATTATCCTTTTGGATGGGACTCAAGTTGCTCAGGTAGTACAGACCCAACATCTGAAACATATAAGGGCCCAAGCCCAGCATCTGAAGTTGAGACGCAAACTATGATAAAATTTTCTAATGACCGACATTTTACAAAAGTATTAGATTATCATTCTCACGGACAAGAGGTTTTATATGGTTATTGTTGCCATTCTCATCCTTTTTCAAGTTTCATACAATCTGAAGCAACAGATTTATCCAATGCTGTTGGTTATGGTGGAAGCATAAGAATTCCAAGCGCAGAAGGAGAAAATTATGAGTGGCAGATAGCTTCCAATGGATCTTATGCCAATCTCATAGAGACTCATACAACATTTCAACCTGATTATAATAGTGCAATTTATGAAGCAGCACAGCTTTGGCCAGGTACAATATGGATGCTTGAAAGACCAATTTCAGTAAGTGGTCATGTAAAAGATTCGTTCACTGGGGAACCACTTTTTGCAAAAATTACTTTTGAAGGTATTACTTTTCCAAATGGTGAAGAATTTTTCAGTGAACTAAGATATGGGAGATATCATTTATTTTTACCACCAGATACCTATAATATCGAATTTTCATCAGAAAATTATCATAGTAAGAGCCAGCAAGTTACAGTAACTGAAACAAGTGCCGAAATTTTAGAAATCTCTCTTGATAGGTTTAATGAAGTCCCAAATAAACCATCTATTGATGGTCCAACAAAGGGTATTCCAGGAATTACGTATGAATATAAATTTTCTGCAACAGACCCAGATGAGGATAATCTTGAATTTTATATACAATGGGGAGATGATAATATTGAAGAATGGATTGGGCCGTATTTATCTGGTGAAAAATTTACTATAAATCATTCTTGGGAAGAAGAAGGAACTTACTCATTAAAAGTTAAAGTAAGGGATATATATGAAGAAGAGAGCAGTTGGGTGACAATTCAGGTTACAATTCCCAGAGTTAAAGGATATAATTTTTTATTAATAAGAATACTAGAAAGATTTGCTTATCCTTTTAAACCTATAATATCTCTATTAAACATTTAATATACAACTAATTAGCTATAATATTATCTTAAATTTTTTATTTTGTAATAGTAAATTTATGAAAAAATAAAAATGTATAACCTACAGTAAGCGCTATGATTTGTTATACTATATTTTTGAAAGAATGATTTATTTTTAATTATGCAAATCCTGTAAATAATCCGTATCCAATTAAAATCTGTGGTCCGATTATTCTATCATAGCCAAGGTTTGAAAAATCAATAAGCAGTCCATTAAAGAAGAATGTTCTTACTCGGTGTAGGCCATACGAAAGGCTTGGAAATCCTAGTTTAAATGGATTTAATTTAAAAGTTGCTGAAAATCCAATGAGATGATGTATAAATACAGGTTTGATTAATCTTCCCATCATTGATTCATAATCATAGAACGGTATCCAAGTAATTCCAATACCTATACTTATCAATGGTTGTCTAAGAGTATAATGAAGTTTAAAAAGCGTGTTAAGTACCTGACTTACATAATATTTTGTATCCTGAACTGGGAAATCTTTTCCTATTATTATTCCTAAAATATCGACTACAGTCAAAACCTTATCTTCAATACTATCCCACTCAGATTCTGATATATTTGAACCACCAGGACTATTCTCATCCATTGTTTCTTTTACCAACATAATATATTCATTTACTGAATTGTTGACCTGTTCTAATTGCTCATGTGTTACGAGTTTCCTAAATTCGTAATCAGTAGCACCATAGGGATCTTGCATCCTGATAGTTAATTGGTGTTTTTTTACTTTTTCAGCAGTTGCACTTATCCCAGGTGTTATTGCCAATCCTAAAAATAGTATAACAACAAGAATTGGAACTAATATTCTTTTCTTCCTCTTTTGCAAACTATACCTCCCGCGCCTATTAACGATTGATAGGCAATATTATCAATGCAACTAATAATATATAAACATTTTTAATTTCTAACGAAAAAAAATTAAATTTTAATGTTAAAAAATAAAAAATGAGGGAAATCAAGAAGTATTATCTAAAACAATTGATGTTGATTCCCAAGTTTCCAATTTAGCTCTCTTCCAACCTTCGCTTGTTTTCAGATAAAAATAATTGCTATCCCAGGAGATATCTCCAACAATTCCATATGTATCGCTTGTACCATATGGCGTAAAACAACTAGGCTTGCTGCTTTTTACTTGTCCCTTGGTTACAAATTCATCATCATAAATAGCATCTACTCCCTTTACGCGACCAGAAAATTGTGCAACAATATCATTGTCACCAGAAACATCTAATGTGTAGTTGGGAGATGTTGTACCGATACCAACTTTACCTCCCATAATTGACATTACATTGTCAGAATCCACTGAATAAGATTTAAAACTTAAACCAATTCCTACAGAATAATCTCCATTAACTTTTATACTTCTACCCATTGCAGTCGAAAAGCTTCCACTTGCAGTAGTACCTTCCCCCATCGCAGTTGAGCAGCTACCCTTTGCAGACGTACCCCATCCCATTGCAGTTGCAGTTAATCCACTTGCATTTGTATAACGTCCCATTGCAATCGAGTAATTACTTATTGCTTTTGCAGCAAAACCTATTGCTACAGCATAATCTCCACTTGCAATATTTGAACTAGAACCAATCGTTGCTGCACCACCATTACTTACCTCTATGTCTAACTTTGCTGAGGGATTTGATGTACCAATACCTATGTTTCCTGATGGAATTGTATACATATTTGGTGGATTACTTGTATAATCCCAGTCTAAATCGGTTTGATTTACATTTAGTTTTACAGATTGAATATCAGATTCTTTGTCTAAAAATATAATATTTTTATTATTAATCGTTTTAACATTACCTAATATTCCTCCACTAGTTAAAATTGGACTAGCTATCAATAACAAACAAATTATTATTCCAATTATTCCTTTTTTCATGATTTTTACTCTCCTTTTTTTAATACTATATAGTAATTTGATTTAATAAAAATTTTTCTGTATATATAAATTGGCCAATAATAAATTTAAATTAGTTTAGACAAAATCTTTGATGCACTATCATTAATTACAATATCAGCAATATTATCCAGTGGTGTAGAATCTATATTAACAATAATCAATTTGGCACCATTATTTTTAGCAATTTCGGGAAAAGATGCAGCAGGATAAACCACCAAAGAACTTCCTAGAACTAAGAACATATCGCATTTACGAGAGGCAATATTTGCCATATCTAGAGCAACTTGAGGTAAAGGTTCACCAAATAGAACTGTACCTGGTTTTAGAAGCCCTCCACAAGAACACCTTGGGGGTAACTCTTTTTTTAGAATATTATAGGTTTCGTCCAAAGAGTAAGTTTTTTCACAACTCATACAAAATATCTTTTTAGTATTTCCATGAAGCTCAATTACTTCTGAAGAACCTGCTATTTGATGCAAACCGTCAATATTTTGAGTAATAATACGGTAAATCTTTCCTCGTTTCTCCAGTTCAACTAAAGCATAATGACCATCATTAGGTTTGGCTTTCTTAATTACTGGATACCTCTCATCCTTAAAGAAGTTCCAATAATAGGATGAATCTTTAATAAAATAAT
>CAZHIY010000018.1:0-9110 GCA_964533085.1 uncultured Thermoplasmatales archaeon
ATTGGAAAAACTTTTACGAAAAGAACTGTGCTTATCTTAAGCTATACAAATACTAATTAACTATTGTTAACGAAATATTTAAATTAAGGTATTTTATTACAATAATACACTTTTATGGGAGGAATGAAAGAAGCATGAATAAAAAAATAGTAGAAATAGTTGTTTTGATGCTGTTAATTTCAACTACTTTACCTGTCGTTGGAGCCTTAAATAAAAATAATAAGTTCCAAGATTTGGAATTCAAATCTGAACTTCAAAAAGTTGAACTTTTAAGTACAATACCTGATGATACATATTTTGACCTACAATGGTCATTACATAATACTGGTCAAACTGGTGGTACCGCTGATTGTGATATTGATGCACCAGAAGCATGGGACATAGAGACAGGTGATTCAGATGTTGTTATCGCAATCATTGATACGGGTGTTGATTACACGCACCCAGATCTTGCTGCAAATATCTGGGAAAATCCAGATGAGATCGATGGTAATGGTATAGATGATGATGGTAATGGCTATATTGACGATGTTATGGGTTGGGATTTTTGGAATGATGATAACGATCCATTAGATGAAAATGGTCATGGCACACATTGTGCAGGTATAGTTGCTGCAGTAACTGATAATAATATAGGCATCGCAGGATTGTGCTGGAACGGTAAGATAATGCCTCTAAAATACCATAATAATCAGGTTTTTAATTTAAACACAATTATTGAAGCAATCGAATATGCTGCTGATAATGATGCTGATATTATTAGTATGAGTCTTGGAACATCCAATTATATTGAGTCATTTGAAGATGCCGTAAATTATGCATATGATAAAGGTGTTTTTGTATGTGCGTCTGCTGGTAACGACGATACTTCAACCAAACGTTACCCTGCAGGTTTTGATAATGTTACTGCTGTTGCAGCCACCGATTGTAACGATAGTAGGATGGAATATTTCTATGAAAAACTTGGTATTTGGGTTATATCTAACTATGGAGAGTGGGTTGACGTCGCTGCACCAGGACAAGAGATTTATTCAACAATGCCAACATATGACTGTTGGTGGAGTAGTTATGGGTTTTCAAAAAATTATGAAAATTTATCTGGTACTTCAATGGCTGCTCCTCGTGTAGCTGGCCTTGCTGCTCTGCTTTTATCAAAAAACCCTTTGTATTCTCCTAACCATTTGAAGGCAATTATTTGTGATGAAGATAATGTAGACCCATATGACTCAATCTATTATATCGGAACAGGGCGAATAAATGCATATAAGGCCTTGAATGCAAATTTACCACCAGATGCACCAACAATTGATGGCGAAACAATTGGAAAACCAGGAAAGGAATATGAATATACATTCAACGCAGTAGATCCAGAGGATGAAGATGTTAAGTACTTTGTTGACTGGGATGACGATAGTTCTGAGTGGACTGACTTCTATGAATCTGGTTCAGATGTTAAGTTAAAACATATATGGAGTGAGGGAGAATACGTCATCAAAGCAAAAGCTGTAGACATCAATGATCAGGAAGGTGATGTATCAGAATTCTCTGTAATAATAGCTGAAAACCTACCACCATATACTCCCAGTAACCCAACTCCTGCTAACCATGCAACAGATGTTGATATAAATGCAGATTTATATTGGGATGGAGGTGACCCTGATGACCCAGATGAAAACGTCACCTATGATGTATACTTTGGAACTTCTTCGGATCCGCCAAAGTTAGCATCAAATATTTCAGATACAAATTATGATCCAGGGACTATGGGTTTTTCTACAAAATATTATTGGAAGATTGTCAGCTGGGATAACCATGGAGCATCAGCAACTGGACCAATTTGGGATTTCACTACAGGGTCTGAACCAAATGATCCACCAGAAATGCCAAGTAACCCTGATCCAGCAGATGAAGCAACAGATGTATCTATTGATGCTGATCTTAGCTGGGACTGTAGTGATCCTGATGGTGATGAAATCGTTTATGATATTTATCTTGAGGCAGGTGATGAAACTCCTGATGTTTTGGTATCTGATGATCAAACAGAAACAACCTTTGACCCTGGTCCATTAAAATTTGGAACAACTTATTACTGGCAAATAATAGCTATAGATGAACATAGTGCTTCCACGACTGGACTGATCTGGCAGTTCACGACAGAAGAAAACAATCCACCAGATTCACCAAATATAGATGGTCCAGATAAAGGAAAACCAGAAACGTCTTATGAGTATGGTTTTACAGCTGTTGATCCTGATGGACATGATATAGCTGAATACATTGTAGACTGGGATGATGGTTCTGGTGAAGAAACTGTTACTGGTCCTTTTGAATCAGGGGAAGAAGCAACAGCTTCTCATTCTTGGGATGAAAAAGGAACCTATAAAATTAAATCTCAAGCAATAGATATTTATGGTGTTGAGAGTGACTGGTCAGAGTTTGAGGTGAGCATTCCAAGAAACAGAGCTATTAATTATGTCCTATTTGAGAGGTTGTTAGAACGATTCCCATATATCTTTCCGTTAATGCGACAACTTCTAACCTTTCAATAATCAAAATCTTTTTTTCTTTTTTTTTTAAAAAAAAATTCAGGTCTAATCTATCATACTTTTATATCTCAACCTGAGAAAAAATGCCGCCTCACACCACCTGCTATAGCTAATCTTTTAGTTCCTTTTATTAAATTTTTTTTACATACTTAATAATAAGCAGATTTCTTTTATTTTTTCTTAGCAGAATTTGTATTATTGAAATATTCTTCATCAGCAGGTTTTGAAGAAATAATATAGCCTCTTCGTTTTCTTGACCATTTTGCCCATCTTGCTAGAATTAAAGGTAAGAGCAATATTGAAGTGATAAATGAATAAGAAATGGTCATCACCATTATTACACCGAATTGTGCTTCTGGAGGAATTGGTACGAATACAAGCATCCCAAATCCTAGAGTAGTTGTTAATGCCGCAATTAGGAGTGCCCCACCTGTTTTTCCAATGGTTTCAGTAAGTGCGGCAGTAATATCACCTGTTTTATCTGCTACAAGTTTGAACCGCTCTGTTGCATGGATTGCATAATCTATCCCTATTCCAATTGTAAGACTCGTAACAGTTATTGTTAGTATATTTAGAGTGTAACCGATGAAGTACATTGTTCCAAGTATCCATATAATGGATATTAATACAGGAATTATAACAATAAATCCAAGAGTTAATCTTTTATATGCAATCATTAGAACAATTGTTGCTAGGATAAAAGCAATAAAAGTCGATATTATTTGACTTTCAGTAAGCGATGAAGTAATTTTATGGGTGATTAATAATGGCCCAGTAATTATGACTTCTACTTCTCCATAATATTCTAAGTCATCTTGAAGCTCTTCATCCAGTATTTTGAGGTCTTGTTGAAGATCAATATCCTCACTTGTTGCTGATACAATATTGATATATACTCTAAGCATTGCAGATTCATACATGCCATTTTCAGATTTAGCAATTAAGAATTGTGTTTGGATCCCATACTCAAGACTATTCCATAGGAAATCATATAATCTTTTTACATCTGCATCAGTCTTAGGTATCCTTGTATTTTCATCTAAATTGAAATCCTCAATTAAAGATAAGTTATTATTAACTGCCTGGTTGATAATAATATAGATGCTTTCTACTTTTAGTGATCCATCTGCATTCCTACCAACGAATGTATCATCTTCTAGATTTTCCTGTGTTTCCATAAGTCCTGTTAAAGCATCTACCGTGGCAATGTTACCCTCCAGCAAGATGAACTCTTGATCTTGGCCAACAAATGGAAAGTTATCTTCAAGTTTATGATATGTCTCTATCGAAGGCTTTCCCTCAGGTACAAAGGATTCCCAGTTAAAACCTGTTTCAATTTGGGTTGCTCCAACTGCTGCAACTAAGGTTATTATCAACAAAATAGCAAGGATTTTTTTCTGATTGCTAAGTATCTTTTCAGCCAGCTTCTCCATAGTATCGTTTAATTTAAAGATCTGTTTTTTCGTTTTATCAAATTTCTGTTTTTTTCTGTCAAGCAAATATCTAATTGATGCCTGCAGAGTTATTGCTGTAATGAAAGTGTAAATGATTCCTAATGCAAGAAGCAGTCCTAAATCACGCAGAGGTGCAAGGGATGCACTTAAAAATGATAAAAAAGCAATAACTGTCGTAATCATTGCAAGAAACATAGCGGTTCCAATTTCAAGAACGGATGTCTTCATTGCCTCCCCTGGCGTTCTTCCTTTTGATATTTCTATTCTGTAATGATGAGAAAGATGAACTGAGTAATCTACACCTAGTCCCATTAGTAACGGAAATAATGCAACTGACATCACAGTAAAGGATATTCCAAGAAGGACCATGGTGCCAAATAGCCAAATGATTGAAACAAGAAGAGCTATCAAAGGTAGAACCATATATGATAATCTTCTAAATGAAATAAATAAAACTGCAAGTATCACAACAAAGATAAGCGGCATTATAATTGTGTTTGACTCAGTTGTGACTTCGTTCATTTCAACAGATATTACTGAATCACCAGTTGCTTGAACAGTGATAAAATCATATTCTTCATCAATGACCTCTATTTTGTCCAGTAAAGCGCTTGTCAAACCTACTTGGTCTTGATAATCCCAGCCTAAATCTAGATTAAGAATAATAATACTTGCCTGAGGGTTTCCCGTTTCTTCAAAGTCTTTAGACAGGAAGCTCAATGCATTAATTCTTACTTCTTCTAAAAGTGCTGTTTTTATAAATAAAATTGTATCAGAACTTCCGCTGTCTGGGACGATATCTGTGTAAATCCAAAGGTGATCCATCTCCTTTAGAGCTATTTGATCTGGAATTGGAATGTTTTCATCAAACTCATTGAAGATCATATCAAAATCTTCCCAAGTGATATTCCCATATTTCTCAAGAAGTCTGCTTGCGATTCTACCTAGAATTGGCCTGTTTATAATTTTATCTAATCTGTTAAGAAGTATAGTTGTATTTGCTGAAACCCTGAGCCAGGGAAGACTTCCTATCGGAGATTTATAGTACCTTGTTCCTGCCTTAAACTTTGTAAGTTTGGCGGGAAGTTCATAAAATCCAAAACGTGGTGCAATACCATAATTACCTAATTCTTCTCTTGAAACGCTTATCTCAATTAGATTTTCATCTGTGTTAAAATTTATTTCTGCTGACTCAAGAGCAAGTGGGAAATACGTTGGTTGTTCCGGTAGTTTTACCCAGAGAAATGCTTCTTTTTTAAAGGAGTTGATAAGTTCTCTGTTTCTCATATTTTGAAGAAGTGTAATTATATTTTTTAATGGTCCTTTTCCAAGTTCCCATAGTGAATGAGTTGGTTCTATATGGGCTGTTATTCTATAATCAATGTCGAGTCGTGGATCAGGAATAAGCATATTTTCAAAATCAAGGTACCATTCTACGGTATTCATTAGAGGAATTGGTGATTTTAATCCTGATTCAAATTTTGACAGATCATATACCTCAAATGTAAAGTTCATTTCTTCACTATTATAGCTTATTTCACAGTTTTTTATGTCTATTTCATCTATTGCTTTTCCTTTAAAAATTCTTGGATACCTTTTGTAGTTTATCTCTTCATTTGTGTCATCATCTGGAAATATTTTTATTGAAGTTATTTCATCTTTGCCAAAAAGGTCCTTTAGAGCAATCATTATTTGTTCATCGGTACTATTTTCAAATGTTTCTCCAAATTCAAGGAAACAAACCTGCTCTAAAACAGTAATTATACTAATAACCTCATCGACTTCAGGTAGTTTTTTAAGTTCTTTTTCTATATAGTATTGCTCTCTTAATGCTTCTGGTGTAATTGTGCTACCAGCTTGTTGATTTTCTACATAAAGAAACATGGATATTTGGGTCTGGCTAAATGTGGACATCACTCTAAAGTATGCTTCTATTACATCGTCGTCCGGCATGAATTCCTTGTAATCGGTTTTCATCTCTATGCTTGGTATAAGAATTGAAAATCCTATTGTGATTATAAGGACAAAAGTTATTACCAGCCATGGTCTTTTTTCAATGAGTTTACCAAGAGATTTAAGCATTATAATTTTGTCCCCACATTAATAATAACTGGATTTTACCGGTTAACAGTATTTAATATATAACTCTATTTATATATCTTTATCTTTACATTTCTTAACATAAATAGATTTTGTTTTTTTTCAAAATTTAAATCATAATTATTAAATAACTACTATCGATTCAGAGACAGCATTTGAGGGGTATAGATGGAGTTAGGTATAACACTATTAGCACCAATTGGAGGCATAATTGCTCTGCTTTTTGCATTATATCTTTTCATTAGTGTTAAAAAGCAAAGTCCTGGCAACGAAAAAATGAAGGAACTCAGTAATGCAATCCGTGTGGGAGCCATGGCCTTTTTAAAAAGTGAATATAAGGTTTTGGTCGTTTTTGTCGTAGTTGTTTCAATACTTCTTCTCATTGCTTCATTTATTGAAGGAAGCGGTATGCACTGGGGTCTTTCAGTAGCATTTGTTGTAGGTGCAATATTTTCTGCAGTGTCCGGCAATATTGGTATGCGTACTGCTACAATGGCCAATACAAGAACCGCGGAAGGCACAAAAAAAGAATTGTCTAAGGGTCTCTCAATTGCTTTTTCTAGCGGTGCTGTAATGGGTATGTGTGTTGTTGGACTTGGAGTGTTAGGAATTTTTAGCTTATATTCAATATTTTTTTATGTTCTTGATTTAGGAGCAAGTGTTACAACCAATATATTATTCGGTTTTGGTTTTGGTGCATCATCCATTGCATTGTTTGCTCGTGTTGGCGGAGGAATATATACAAAATCTGCTGATGTTGGAGCTGATCTTGTCGGAAAGGTTGAGGCAGGAATTCCAGAGGATGACCCACGAAATCCAGCTGTTATTGCAGATCAAGTAGGGGACAATGTCGGTGATGTTGCTGGAATGGGTGCTGATCTTTTTGAGTCATATGTTGACTCAATTATTGCAACAATGGCTCTTGCAGCAATCGCAGGTGCTGTTGTAACTAGTGGGGAGATTCTTCCATGGCTTCCAAAAGCTGAAATTCTTGCATCAGGTGATACATTGAATTTTATTTTTCTTCCATTAATCATTGCTGCTATGGGAATTTTTTCAGCATTGATTGGAACACTTGTTGTGATATTTGGAAGAGGAAAAAACATATATGGTGCTTTAAGGAATTCTTTGTTTGTTGCTACAGGTTTAACTGCGATTTTTGGGGGTATTGCTACGTGGTATCTTATTGGTAGACTAGAGCCTTTCTATGCAATGCTCGCAGGTCTTGTTGGGGGAATAATTATTGGTCTTTCGACAGAGTATTTTACATCTGAAAAAAGAAAACCTGCTCAGGGTATTGCTGATGCTTCTAAAACAGGACCAGCAACAGTTATTATCCAAGGAATTCAAGTTGGTATGATTAGTACTGTAATTCCTGTTATTTCCGTTGTTGCAGCAATGATTTTTGCCTATGAATTATCAGGTTTTTATGGTGTTGCGATTTCTGCTGTTGGAATGCTTAGCATTCTTGGTGTGTCTCTTGCAACTGATTGTTATGGACCGGTTGCTGATAATGCTCAGGGGATATCTGAGATGGCTGGTATGGGCAAAGAGGTTCGCGAAAGAACTGAACAGCTTGATGCAGTAGGAAATACAACTGCTGCTATGGGCAAAGGTTTTGCGATTGGTTCTGCAGCAATTACTTCTCTTGCTCTCATTTTTACTTATATTTTTATTGCAAATCAGATGCTTGGTGATAAAGGAGAGGCCTTGCTTACCTTAAATTTAAGTGATCCCTATCTTGTTGCAGGAATATTTATCGGAGCTATGCTTCCATTTGTATTTTCTGCTCTTACTCTTGGTGCAGTGGGACGTGCAGCTCACTCGATGGTTGAAGAGGTTCGTTATCAGTTTAAAAAATTCAATCTTTTGAAAAGCGATAAGAATAAACCTGATTATGCTAGATGTGTTAAGATCAGTACAAATCAGGCTTTGAAGGAGATGATTGTTCCAAGTCTGATGGCGGTAATTTCACCCGTTGTTGTTGGAATTGTCCTAGGGCCTGAAGGCCTTGGTGGTCTTTTAATGGGTTCTATTGCGACAGGTTTCCTTTTGGCTGTATTTCTTGCAAATTCTGGTGGCGCATGGGACAATGCAAAAAAATACATTGAGTCTGGAAATCTTGGTGGTAAGGGCTCAGACAATCACAAGGCAACAATAATTGGTGATACCGTGGGTGATCCTTGTAAGGATACATCTGGTCCTTCACTGAACATTCTCATAAAATTGATGTCTATAGTATCCTTAGTATTTCTACCTCTTATTATTGCTTTGACATAGTGAACTTCTTATTCAAAAAGCATATAAGGAGTAAGCCTATTCCATCACGATTATCATTAATTTATAGTAGGGTTTCATATGTATTATAAGGTTAGAGTTGAGGATACTGTTCGCATTCCTCCAAATAAATTTAGCGAAGATCTAAATGTTGTAATAACAAACATAGTTCAGAAGACCTTTGAAGGTACGATGAGGAAGAATTTGGGAATCATTGTTGTTGCTGATAATATTAGACCTCTTGGAAATGGAATTGTCATTCATGGCGATGGGGCAATGTATCAGAAGATAGCATTTGATGCATTGACATTTAACCCAAGACTTCAGGAGGTTCTTGATGCAATCGTTTGTGAGATTGTTGAGTTTGGGGCGTTTTGTCATATAGGCCCGCTTGATGCACTTATTCATATGAGCCAGATTATGAATGATTATGTTGAGGTTGATTCTGAAAACGAGGTAATAACTGGTAAGGAAAAGAGACTTACTTTAAGGACGGGTGATATTGTAAGGGCTAGAGTCGTAGCAGTGAGCCTGAATGAACTTTCCTCAAGAGAAAGCAAGATTGGTCTTACTATGAGGCAGCCTGCTCTTGGTTCATTTGAATGGATCTATGCACCAGCTGAAGAAGAAAAAAAGAAAGATGAGAAAGTAAAAAAGGAAAAGAGGAAAAAGAAAAGGAAGAAGGGTAAGATATGAAGATTATTAGAGCTTGTAAAACATGAACCGTCTCATG
>CAZHIY010000018.1:9120-15408 GCA_964533085.1 uncultured Thermoplasmatales archaeon
CTGAAAGTGACGTTTGTCCTAATTGTTCACTTCCTACTTCTAAAAGATGGCGTGGTTATGTAATCATTCGAAATCCAGAAAGCTCCCAAGTAGCTAAAGCTATGAACATTACAAAACCTGGGAAGTATGCTTTGAAGGTTATGTAAATTTTTTTAGAATTATGCACGTTCTTCCTGAAAAATTAAGAGATCTTCTTAAAACTCCTGTTGGCACTCTTGTTGATGAGGAGGGTCTTATTGAGCTAGTGAGATGTGAAAAATATATCATTTCAATAGGGGACCAGGTAACTTATACTCTTTTAAAACATGATATCGAGCCTTGCTTTTGTGTTGTTGATTTTAAGACTAGACGGGGAAAATGTCCTAAAGATGTTGTTGATCTTTTGAGATCCTTTGGTAAGAAAAGTATTGTTGTCGAGAGTCCCGCTGGCACTCTTTCTGATGATCTTTTCAATACTGTTAGACTTGCAGCTGAAAATTTGGACGTTTGTTGCCTTCGTATAGAGGTTTTGGGTGAGGAAGACCTTGCTTCTCTTCCTGCTATTTATTTTGCCCCTCCAGACGCAACTATAATATATGGTTTGCCAAATAAGGGGGTCTTGGTTGTTAAACCAACTAAAGAGATGAAAGATAAAGTTAAAGAAGTTCTTGGTGAGATGTGAGAACTATGGAAATTGAGATCGATTCAAAAAGAAATAATCCTTTGCTTAATAGAACTGAGATATATTTTACTATAAAGCATGAGGGTGAGGGAACTCCTAATCGTGAGCTTATTCGTAGTGAACTTGCTGATAAGTTGAATGTTAAAAAGGAAAATATTATCGTCAACACTGTTGATTCTAGTTTTGGAAAACAAGAGATTTCTGGTTATGCGAAGGTTTATTCATCAGTTGCTCAAGCAAAGGATATTGAAAGTGATCATATTCTTAAAAGAAATCTACTGATGGAGGGTGGAAAGAAACCAGGGAAAAAGGCAGAGGATGCATCAGGCGCTCCAAAAGAAGAAAAGCCTGCCGAGCCTGTTGCTGAAACAAAACCTGAAGTGGCAGATGTAGAACCTGAGGAACTTGTAAAGGAGGAAACACCTGTTGAACCACCTAATGAGGATGAAAAGCCAACTGAACCTACAGCTGAAGATAGGCCTGAAGCAGCTGAAGAGGTAAAAGCTGAGGAGCCGCCAAAGCAGGAGGAACCTGTTGTCGCAGAGCCACCAAAGGAAGAAGTGCCTACTGCTCTTTCAGAAGTGCCTGTTGGGGGGAAAGGGGAACCTAGAAAACAAGAAACAAAGGAAGAGGAAAAACCTAAGGAAGAAGAGAAACCAAAGGATAAACCTAAAGAGGAAGAGACCGGTGAAAAAGAACAAACTGATAAGGAAAAGAAGGAATAAATATGAAAAAGACTGAGTTTTTCAAAGTCGAGGGTGATAGGATTACCCGTGTCCGTAAGTACTGTCCAAAATGTGGTCCTGCAGTATTTCTAGCAGATCATAAGAATCGATTTAGCTGTGGTAAGTGTGGCTATACTGAGTTCAAGGGAGGAGGAAAACCCTTTAGACCTGCACCGGTTGAGGAAAAACCTGTGGAAGCTTCTACCGAAGCACCTGCCCAAGAACCTTCTAAGGAGCAGGCCCCACCAATTGTAGAAGGGGAATCTGAAGAAAAAGAGTCAGAAGCAACCAAAGAAGAAACTATTTCAGAAGAGAAACCTGCGGAGGAAACGCCTAAAGAAGAGGAGTCCTCTGAGCCTGAAAAAAAGGAAGATAAGCCTTCTGATGAAGATAAAAAGGAGTAATATTTTATTTTAAAAAAATAATAAAAAAAAGGCCTTGATTTTAATTTGTTTTAATTAAACCTCAGCCTGTTTTAAATGAGTTATAAAAATTTATTTTTTCTAAACCACGCCAAAGAACTCTCTTAGTTTCTCAATCTCAGGATTAGGTATTCCGCATTTTTGAGCAGGGAACAGTTCCTCTATTAATTGTATGTCAGAGATATATCCTTCGAACAGTTTTGCGACAACTTCAACAAATCGCTTGGCAATTTTTATTTCTGGTGCATTGAAGCAAATTACCCAATCGTATGCACCTGTTGAGTAAAAACTGTTTATTATGTCTATAGCTAGTCCATCTGATTTCTTTGTAAGTTCTCTATCAACTATTCTATCAATTATATCGCCTGCTATTGGTTGAATTGATCTCTTGATAAGAATCATATACCTCTTCATATCTTGTTTTTCATCGTCAATTACTGCCGTATACCCCCAGATCGTGTTGTTGTTTTCAAGGTTTTTTATTATTCTCCATACTTTCTGTCTTGAAAATCCACAGGTTTTTGCTATTTCATTTATACTTTTGTTTGCATTTGTTGAGATTTCTCGGACTATTTTTTTCTGGTCTTTTAAAATTTGAGCTGCGCTATTTTTTGCCATGTAATTGCACCGAATCTGTTTTTTGTATAAATAGTTTTAGATTGTATAATAACATTTTTCAAATTATGTGCATTTTTACTTCAAAATGTTGCAAAAAAAGGTATGACTAAGCATTTATCGTAACCTTTATAAAGAAATGATTCTCACAGTATATCTGTCATTTTGACGTTTTGTCATTCTACTAAAATATATTTAAATAAGAGTAATGATAAATATTATCGTGATATAATGTATCACGAGGATGATGGTCGGTTGAAGGGAAGAATAAAAACCATTGTTGGGGATAAAAAGAGCATAAACAAAAAAATTCTGATTCCTATATTTATGATTCTTTTTAAGAATCTTTACTTAACGGTGATATTTTTACAGTGAACAAGCATATACCATCCCCCCTATATTTTTTTTTTTCAAATTTTTAAATTATTTTTTCAATGTTTATTAATAATAAGAGATTAATTAACTAAATATTATAAAACAATATGTTTCTAGAAACGTAAATTCTTATAGGTATTAAAAATAGAATCAATAATTACTCTTGCCTTTAAATATCTCTTTTTAAAGAAACTTAAGAAATTCATTAGCATTTCTCTTATATTATCTAACTCATGTTTATGAAATGAATTTATAATTTCGTTGTTTTGTGAATTCTTTACTTCAACAACATCTCCGTCTTTATTATTTGAAAACATACATTCTGTAATTTGATTTCCTGAAGATGAATGAAGATATATTCCATGAACGGAATTGTTATAGATCTTGCAATTAATAATTTCGTTTCTATCGTTTTCTGAAGAAATTGCATCAATTCCTGTATGGGTGTTGTCAAAGAACTCACAATCAATAATTGAGTTTTCTGATGAGTACTGAAGCTCTATTCCATCACAGTTATCATGAAATTGAGAGTTTATGATCTTGTTTTCCTTACAATCAGAAAAAGAAGTACCAATGAGTGCGATTCCCTCGTCCTTGCATCCCCAGAACTCACAATTCTTTATTGTGTTTCCTGAGGTAAATATTGCAATTCCTACAGGTGTATCATAGATATTACAATCTTCAATTTGAACATTTGATGCTGTGATCTTTATTGCTGTAGTATAGAGACCAGGACCTCCATTTGTTATACTTAGATTTTTAATAATTACTCCCGGAGATCCTAGCCTGATACCATATTTGTTCTTCTCGGAGATGGGATTTATTATTGTTTTATTTCTATCTTCCCCTAGAAGGGTTATTTTCTTTTTTATATTGAGTATTTCATTATAAACTCCTGACTTAACAAGTATGGTTGAACCTTCTGGTGCATTGTCTATTGATTCTTGAATTGTTTTGTAGTCTTGTTTTCCATTTTTATTTACGGTTATATTATTTGGTTGTATTACTGATATTGCTGTAATGTTTGTTATTGCAAATATGTTTAGAATTAAAACTATGATTAGAAGATATGAAGTTGTTTTGATTGCTTTTTTCATCTTACCATACCACGTTAGGAGTTAGCGTGAGACTAACTAACGCGATATTTTTTGTTATCGAGCATATTTAAAGGTTTTTTGTTAAAATATCAAAATGTAAAAAAAGCAGAATAACACAATATACTTACTCTCCATATAAAACAAATCTAGATTATATAATATATTATTATTAATATATAAAATAAAGTGCGTATTTTTTAAAGATATCATATTTTATATTTAAGTTCTATTATTTTTTATATTTGTTGTTGCGTATTCTAATAATTTTCATAAATCACTTCCAAAAACATAAAAAAATTGCTTTTTATTCGGTTAATTTATAATTCTATTTTAATTTAGATTTATAGGGTAATATTTATATATTAATTATTTTATATCGTCCTACGCTTTTACTTGCTAGTTTAGTGAGTAGGGGAGGAAAATAAATTCTGAAATGAGGGAAAATTAAGAATTTAATTATTGTAAACTTGGAGGAAAAAAAATGAAAAATAATTTTATAAGAAATAGAAGTAGTTATGGAAAAATATTTGGTGCAAGTATTTTAGCACTTTTTATGCTGGTAAGTGCAATTTTTGGAATGGTTTTGTTATTTTCTGATAATGTAGAAGCACCTATTGTAAATGATTTTGAATACGATTTTGGCGATGCTCCTGATCCCTATCCAACCCTTCATGAAGATGGTGGGGCATATCATTCAATCGTAGCTGGATACTATTTGGGTACATCAATAGATAATGAATCTGATGGACAACCAAACTTCGAGGCCGATGGTGATGATACTGCAGGGATAGATGATGAAGATGGTGTAATTTTAACATCATTTACTCAAGGTCATATGGCAAAAATTACAGTTACAACAAATGTACCTGTTGGAGCAGCAAATGGAAATTTAAGTGCTTGGGTTGATTTCAATAGAGATGGTGACTGGGAAGATGCTGATGAACAAATCCTTTCAGATGTAAGTTTAGGCAATACTACATATGAACATTGGTTTTTGATACCATGTTCTTCTGAGGTCGGAAATACTTACGTAAGAGTCCGTTTCAGTACAGAAAGTGAACTATCCTTTGGTGGTTATGCACCAAATGGTGAGGTTGAAGATTATAAAATTTATATTTGGCCTGATGATGAATATCCATCCCAATCTGTTGAGTTTGGAGAACCTAAAAAAATTAGGGAATGGAATTGGGGTGAATATTATATTGTTGGACCTTATACACCCGTTTGGATTAACTCAAGTGATATGTGTCCTGGCTCAGAAAAAATTGAATATTCAATATGGGTTGCTGAAGAACTTGAGGATCCATTTGTCTGGACGTTTCTTTGGAATTTGACTGTTTATGATAATGATGAAAATGATTTAGATGAAACCATTGGATCTATTGTTACTGTATTTTATAATGATGAAACTTGCCTTCATGAACTTCGTTATCAATGTTGGGATTATGATGGTGTAACAGAAGGGTTATTCAGTAAAGACTTCTTTGTCGATAAATGTGGCCCAATAACCACCAAGGTTGTTGGATGTCCTAAATACAGCTATGGCTGGCCATTCCCGCCATGGATAAGTGGAATTACACCTTTAACATTTAACTCAGTTGATAATTGCTGTCTTCCAAATGGAACAGCTGTTGATAAGATAACAATTAAGGTATGGTGGAAACATAATACTTGTGACAGTTCAGGTGCTCTAAATGTCATTGACACAATAGTTGTAGTAGATGGTGATGAAAATGATATCAATCCAGCTGAGGGAAGAGTTGGTTATGAATTCCATTTCGAACAAACAGGTTATTATGAACTTGAATACTGGGGCGAGGATATGATGGGTAATAAAGAATCTCATCATAAACAACAACATAGAGTGGATGTTGTTCCACCTGAAATTACAAAGACATACCCTGAAGATGGATACTGTGAAGTTGATGAACATGAAGGATTTATAAAATGTTGCTCACCCATAAATCTTACTGTAGAGGAAATGCCATTTGATACATGTAATGCTGGTCTTTATGGTATGTTCTGGCGCTATGAATGGAATGATACTTATTATCCCGCAGAAGATGAAGCAGGGGCAATTAATGGAGAAGATATCGTTGATGAACTATGTATTGTTGATTTTGGTATTTCTGAATATTGGTGGTATCCTTATGATGAAGAGATTCATTTCTTGGATGAATGTGTTCATGATCTCTACTATTTCGCAATTGACAATGTTGGAAATTATGATGAAGTTCATCATCAGATCTATTATGTTGACAACTCACCTCCAATAGCAATAAAAGAAATTGGTGAGCCGAAATGTAAAAATGATCTTCCAGAAGGAGATTGGTGTGTAACAAGTAATACACCTATTTGGATAAATGTTACAGATGATGGAACAGAACCCTGTA
>CAZHIY010000019.1:0-15330 GCA_964533085.1 uncultured Thermoplasmatales archaeon
TGCCCTGGTTGTTTAGGTCCTAACTTTCTCGAGGTTATGGGACAGACTTGTTCTTTTATTACGTGTTGTGTAAAAAACAAGAATCTTGAAAGCTGTGGTGAATGCAAGGATTTCCCATGCGATAAATTTGATTCCGAATGGTTTGGTAATGATGCATATGATTCATTTGTTACTCATAAAAGAGCATTCCCAAACTTGAATATTATTAAAAATAAGGGTTTTGAGGAGTTCATTAAACATCAGGAAAAAAGAATTAACATTCTAAAAGAAATGCTAAAGGATTTTAATGATGGACGGTCAAAGAGTTTCTTCTGTCTAGCTTCTGCTTTATTAACTGTTGAGCTACTTGAGAAATCACTTGACAATGCAAGAAAGATTGTTGAAAAGCTAAAAATTAATAAAGATGATATGAAAGGAAAAGCAAAAATTCTTAAAGATATTCTTAAAGATGCTGCTGATAAAGAAAAAATTACACTTAAACTTCAAAAACCTCCTACCTGGAAATAATAGCTATTTACATTATTTACGAAGATAATTAAAATCCAAACATTTTTTAAAAATTATGCATAGATAAAACAAAATGGAAAAATTATTTCTTCACCAATAAAATAAAAGATATAGGCCAGCTCTAACTGGCCTTTTTTAACTCTTCAATTGTTTCTTCAACACCTTTTTTTTCGTTTTCTAACCAATTTTTATATTCTTCTAAATGTTTTATTTTTTCTTCTTTTGTTAGAAACTGTCTATGACATTGCATTCCATGATTTCTATACATTCCATGCGGTCCGTGACACATTTTTTTCACCTATATATTGGATTTTCGATATCGTAAATGCGATATCAATATTTAAAACTATCGGAAATCCGATAAAAAATACAATTCCTAAAATATTAATATCGATAAACCAATACAAAATAACAATGTGTACACATCACAACCATCATGATAGGCATTGCAGGATGAAAGGCTTTCTATCATTTTTGATACTATGGCTAGTAAGTAAAAAAAAGATGACAGGAGCGGAAATAACACAAGAACTAGAACAAAGAAGAGGACATCGCCCAAGTCCGGGAACAATTTATCCTGTCTTAAAATATCTTTCAAACAAAGAACTACTATCGGTAGACGATAATAAAAAATATTCTCTAACAAAAAAAGGAGAAGAGGAACTTGACATGAGTCTCAACCAATTTTTTGATACGTTTTGTGATGTAGACGAAATGAGGAAACATTGTCACTGTCATAGAAATTAATTTTTTTTAAAATTCCTAGTAATTCAGTTGAATTTTTTAAAAAGTATAAAGTAATGAGCAGTATTTTAATAATAAATCCAATATAACCAAGAGAAATGCAAAGGAAGCTTTCATCATTTGATATCTATGTTATAGTTTCAGAAATTCAAAATCTCATTGGTAACAGCATAGATAAGATATATCAAATCTCTCGTAACGAGTTATTAATTAGAATCAAGAATATTCAGACGAAGCAAAAAGAATCTATATACATTAGAAATGGGGAATTTCTTTGTATAACAAAAAAAGATTTCCAAATCCCACAAAAACCAAGTGTTTTTGCTATGACATTACGAAAATATCTAGTAAATGGAAAAATTAGTGAAATATCACAATATGAATTTGACAGGATTATTAAGATAAAAATTAGCAAAAAGGAAGGAAATTATACTTTAGTAATTGAATTTTTTTCAGAGGGTAATATTATACTTGTTAATCCAGAAAGTAAAATAATACTGCCTCTTATTAAACAAAGATGGGCACATAGATCAATTAGAGGAAAAGAAAATTATGAACCTCCACCTGCACAAATAAATCCATTTGAACTTAAAAAAGAGAAATTTTCTGAATTAATAAAAAAAAGTGAAACAGATATTGTTAGAACCCTTGCTGTTAGTGTAAGTCTTAGTGGACCTATTGCTGAAGAGATATGCGAAAGAGCAAATGTTGATAAGACAATTAAAATAGAAAATATTGATGAAAAAACAATTTTTAAATTATACAATACATTGAAAAATTTCTTAGAAATTTTTAAAATAAATAAATTCAGCCCTGTTTTTGTAAAAAAAGCTAGTGAAATTATCAATGTTCTCCCATTTAAATTTCAAAGTTATAATGATGTAACCTTTGAAGAAACAGAAAGTTTTACCAGAGGTTTAGAAAGGTTTACCGATATAAAAACAGAAGAGAAGAAAAAGGATAGTAAAACAACAAAACTAATTGAAAAATTAAATAGACAGCTATTACAACAAAAAGAAGCAATAGATGAACTAACCAAAAATATTGAAGTTAAGAAATTTGAGGGGGATTTAATCTATCTTAACTATCAAGATTGTGAAAAAATATTAAATGAAATAAAGGAAATTTTAGAATTAAAAGAAAAAAAAGATGAAATTATAAAAATAAATGAAAATGAAATCGTAAAAAGGTTTGATCCAATAGAAAATCTTCTTTTAGTAAATCTTAAAGATATGCAAGGAAAAATCTTTGAGATCAAACTTAACTTTAGAAAAACTGTATCAGATAACGCTGAAAATGCATATAATGATAGTAAAAAACTAAAAAACAAACTTAACGGTGCAGAGAGATCTTTAAAAAATACAAAAGACCAAATAAAGCAAGTAAAAATAATAGAGCAAGAAGAAAAAGAACAAGAAATATTTGCTCCAAAAAAGGAAAAACTGCTTTGGTTTGAAAGATTTAGATGGTTTATTTCAAGTGCTGGAAATATCATTGTTGGTGGAAAGGATATAAAAACAAATGAACAAGTTGTAAAAAAATATCTAAAAGAAAATGATAGATATGCACATGCTGATATTCAAGGTGCACCAAGTATCATAATTAAAAGTAAGGGAATTAATGATGAAAAAATTGAAATCTCAGAAAAAACACTGAATGAGGCTTGTATTTTTGCTACATCATTTTCAAAGGCATGGAAACAGTTTGCTGAAGCGCAGGCTTATTGGGTTTTGCCTGACCAAGTAAGCAAAACACCACAAAGTGGTGAATTTATTCCAAGAGGTGCATTTATAATCCGCGGTAAAAGAAACTATTATAGCTGTAAATTGGAGCTTGCCATAGGCAAAATTAAAATTGATGATGTTAATAAAATAATGTGTGGACCGATTGATGCTGTAAAATCTCTAACAGATAGATATGCAATTATTCAACCTGGGGATATTAAAAAAATTGATATAGCACATAAACTGGCAAAGGCATTTGGTGAATCTGTTGATAAGGTTGATAGAGTACTTCCACCTGGAGGAATAACAATTGTTGAAACAATTGGATTAGATCTGAGGTAAACATTTATGAAAGTGGTATTTAAGGACCTTAAGCATTGTGAAATAAAACTTATTCCAGAAAACCTTGATGACATTTGGCATCTTTATAATATTATTGATAAGGGCGATCTTGTTCGTGCTGTTACTTTTCGAACAGATGAACAAAAAGAAGATAAGATCAGATCAAAAAAAGGTGAAAAAAAACGAATGAAGCTTGGAATAAGAGTGGATGAAGTAAGATTTCATGAGTTTTCAGACAGACTCAGAATACATGGAACAATTGAAGAGGGACCTCAGGAACTTGGATCTTATCATACTTTAAATATCGAAGCAGAGAATATGGATAAACTTTCTATTGTAAAAGAGCAATGGAAGGATTACCAATTGATCCGAATAGATGAAGCAGTTAAACAAAGAGACCAATTGATATTAACATTTGCTTCTATTGATGATGATAAAGCAACTATTGCAGTTCTAAGACAAAGTGGCATTCAATGGATTGCAGATATTGACTCCCAACGTTCAGGGAAAATGTATGAAAGTAAAGATACAGAACATGAATATTTTGGAGAAATAATCTCTATTCTTAGAACAAAAATTGAAAAAAATAAAGTACTAGTAATAGTTGGTCCTGGTTTTACAAAGGACCATTTTATTAAATATGGTAAAGAAAAAGAGCCACAGCTTTTTGAAAATTGCTTTGTTCATGGAACAGGGTACCCTGGTATGAATGGTATTTACGAGGCAATAAAAACAGGAATTATTGAGCAAATTACAAAAGAAAACAGAGTTGTATTGGAAACAAGTTTTGTTGAAAAATTATTTGAGGAAATAAAAAAGAGTGGTCTTGCTACATATGGAGTAAAAGAAGTAAAGAACGCTTTGATTAACGGCGCTGTTGAAAGACTTTTAATAATTGATGTTTTAATTAGAAAGAAAGTTGGTGAGGAACTACTAAATCTTGCTAAAGAGAACAGAAGTGAATTTACAATTATAAATACAATGCATGAAGCAGGTAAAAAAATGGAAGGAATAGGGGGTGTTGGTGCCCTACTTCGTTTTAAAATTTAATTTTTTCCGGGATATGCCATTGGTGACCAGGTTTGTGAACCTTGATTTCCGCCAGTAGGTGGTAGGTCACCATCGCCATCTGAATCATCACCGGGAACTTTTTCTACTATATAGTAATCATAATAACTATATGTTACTTCTAATTGAAAGCTGTCTTTACCTCGAAGCTCTCTAAATTTACCCAATAAACCTGTTTTTAAACTTATAAAGATTATATATGTTTCAGAGTAGTCAATATATCTTTCTTTAAGTAGAGATGTAGCTTCCATCAAATTATCTGCTTCAATTGTTTCCATTGAAATCATTGAGGCATCGGATTTAACAGGGATTGTTACATTACCATAACCCTTTATTTGTGCTATACTAAGCTCGTTTTCTTGGCTGTCATATATTGTTATTGTTATCGTATCTTGCCCAAGAAATCCAAGTATCCCAAGTCTCCAAAGAAATCCGACTTTGTTATCAGAATAATCAATAAATACATCAACTGATTTTAAATTTTGTTGGGATATTTCAACAACACCTTCGTATGTTCCTGAACGAAATAATTTTGGTTTAATAGAATAATCCTGATTATCAGGCATTGCAGCCATTGACCTCTCATCGTATTGAATTTCATAAAAAGTTTTTTCCTCCTCTATAGGCATTTCGTTCTTTTCCTCAACACCTGCATATAGATATATTCCTACAGCTGCAACAATTAAAATTATTACTCCAATTATCGCTATTATTTTATCACTTTTTTTCAAAGTCATGGATTCACCTTATAATATATTATTAATATTAAGTATTTGTATAATTATAAGTATATTCTCTTATATATTAATGTTTTCCCCCTTTTTATTTTAGATTATATTTTTGTTTGTAATTGGATATATATATTAAAGTTACTTATTAAATTTTTTATTTTATATATTTGTTAATTATAATCGGTAATTGATAACCACATTTTCTGCATTTACCTTTATTTAATCCTTCTAAATCTATTGTATAACTATTTCTTTCAATTAAAATATTTCCACATTTTGGACAATAGGTATTTTCATATTTTCCATGGAAAACATTTCCAAGAAACGGAAATAATATTCCTGTTTGTTTTGCTGCTTCATATATTTTTAAAAGAGTTTCCATGGGAGTCATTTTTACATTTATCATATCATGATCAGGATGAAAACGGGAAAAATGAACCGGTGTTTTATCATCAAGATTTTCAACAATCCATTTACAAAATTTCCTAACTTCATCTAATGAATCATTATACCCAGGAATTACTAGATACGTAAGCTCTATATGAATTCCAAGCTCTTTTGCAAGCTTGCAAGTATTAAGGACAGGTTCCAAACGTGACTTACATATTTTTCTATAAAAATCATCGTTAAATGCCTTAATGTCAATATTCATTGCATCTAAATAGTAAGAAAGTTCTCTTAGAGGTTCTTCACTTATATATCCATTTGTGACATAACAGGTATACAATCCTGCTTTTTTTACAACCTTAGCAGAATCGAGACAGAATTCATGCCAAATGGTAGGTTCATTATAGGTATAAGAAACACCTTGACAATTATGTTGTTTTGTAAGATCAACTACTTGCCCTGGTGTTAATTCTTTCATATAAGGAAAACTTGTATCCGCTGTTGAAATGCTATAATTTTGACAATGACTACATTTAAAATTACATCCAATTGTACCAATTGAAAAAGCATATGTTCCTGGGTGAAAATGATACAAAGGTTTCTTTTCAATAGGGTCTGAAGCAAGAGATGAGACGGATCCATATATCAACGTGTAAAGTATACCATTCTCATTTTTACGAACTCCGCATATTCCAACTTTTCCTTTATTTATCTTACAGTTATGGGAACAAAGATTACATTGAACTTTTGTATCATCCATTTTTTTCCAAAATTTAGCTTCCTTCTTCATTACAATATTTCTAATACAAAAATAGGGTATTAAATCTTATTAACCAAGAATAAGTCCTTTCATGCTACCAAAAATACCTCTTTGAGGATATTGATCATTAATCTGCGGTTCCATTTTACTATAATCCTCAAGATTTTTACTTGTTCTTAAAATATATCTTGCATAGTAAAATGCCTCTTCAACTGATACTTTTCCATCTTTAAAGATTTTAAGAATTGCTAGTCTGCCAGTTTTTAATAAACCTGGTCGAAAACCATCTGCCTCTCCAGATACAATCCCATAAAACCATAGCTGAGAAAATAATGGACCTTCAGTTGTACTTGCATATCCAACTCTAAATTTACTAGCGCCAGACATAACAACTCTGCCAGATTTGGATAGACGTGATCTTAACAGGAAAAATTCTGGAAGATTCAAAATAGTTTTATCAACAAAACCCCCGCTATAACAAGCATCAACAATTATACAAGTTTTCTTTGATTTTAAATTAGATAATACATCACTTAATTCTTTATCTGATAAAGTATCATTCCAAAGGAAAAAAGCACTTCTTTTTAAAATTCTTCCACCAAATAATCTCTTATCAATATCGCCACAGCCATGGCTAGATGCCCATAAAAAAATCTCGCTGTCACTGTACTTATTTGATTCTTCCACAACATAGTTTAAGGTTGATATTAGTGTATCCTTTGTTGCAGCACCATATGTGATATCATAGGCATGTCTTCGTTGGTCTAATGTCATAATTGGCTCACCATAACCATTATCTTCTCTGATCCATCCATCATCGAAAAGAATAATTATATTAGATGTTGAGTATCCAAAATTTTCAATAAAATGCGCAGATATCTCTTCTGCTAGATTAAGAGCACCATTACCAAGTTTGCTTTCGTTATCCTCTGGAAAATTTGAAGCAGCAATAAAAACCGCCCATTTGTGAGCATCAGTTTCTACAATCTCTGGATTATCAATTTCTAAATAAATCTCTTTTGTCTCTGAGTAATCAGTTCCATCCCAGCAGCGAACCTTAAATGAATAAAAACCATCTTCGATTTCAAATACCTTCCATTCGTAACTCCATAAATTATGTCCTTCGGCAATGTCCCATCTATTATCAATTGTTACTTCTACTCTTTTTATATTATCATCACCATCAGGATCTGTTGCAGTACCACTTATTGTAACAATTTTTGATACCACTGCTCCATTATAAGGATAAGTTATTTCAACAACAGGTTTTTGATTAATACTTGTTTTATCTTCTTGAAAATAGATGAATATTAATGGTAATACCACTACGAGAACTAGAATTATAGTAATTATTTTTTTCTTATCCATTGTATTTCTTTTATATAATTTATAGTTTATTATTTAAAACCTTTATTTTACAAATATTTCCCTAAATAACCTAAATGGAGTTTAAGTCATTCAAAAACTTTATCACAGAATTTATGTTTTCGCTAAATTGTAAACGAGGCGATTTGTTGAAAAAATTGACATATGCAAAGAGTGGTGTTGATATCTTTAAGGAGGAAAAAGCAATAAAAGGATTACTTTCTAATATAAAATTTCAAAGAAAAGGAATTGGAAAACCTCTTGGAGGACATTATGCGGGAATGATAGAATTCGGAAATTATGCGCTTGTTTTATGTACAGATGGTGTAGGCAGTAAAGTAAAAATTGCATCAGAAATTAGAAAATGGGATACTGTTGGTATTGATTGTATAGCAATGAATGTTAATGATGCAATATGTGTTGGAGCAGAACCTGTTGCTTTTGTAGATTATTTAGCAATAGATGATCCAAAAGAAGAAATAACAAAGGAAATAGGTGAAGGGCTTGGTAAAGGTGCAGAACTAGCAAACATTTCAATTATTGGTGGAGAAACAGCATCTTTACCTGAGATTATTAGTGGTTTTGATCTTGCTGGGACTTGTCTTGCCTATGTTAATAAAGATGAGATTATCACAGGTGAGAAAATTATACCTGGAGATGTAATTCTTGGTCTTTCAAGTACTGGTCTTCATTCAAATGGTTATACATTTGCAAGGAAAGTAATTCAAGAAAATGGTCTTTCCTACCAAGACAAGTTCCCTGATGGTTCATATCCTGGTAAGAATATTGGTGAAGTTCTACTAAGCCCCACTCAAATATATGTAAAGGAAACCTTAGAACTTATAAATAAAGTAAAGGTTAATGGAATTGCACATATTACTGGTGGAGGGCTTCGTAATCTTCCACGAATAAACAAAAATGTTAAGTTTTTGATTACTAATCCATTTGCCCCCCAATCTATTTTCAATTTCCTTCAAGATTATGGAAATATAGAAGATAAGGAGATGTATCAAACATTCAATATGGGAATGGGACTTATTATTGTAGTTTCTGAAGAAGATGCTGAAAAATCATTAAAGATATTAAAAACAACATCTAAATCCAAGGTAAAAGAAGTTGGTAAAATAAAAGAGGGTAATGGAGTTGTATTAGAAAAATTAGGTTTAAATTTTTAATCTAAATCATTTACCTATTCATCTTTAAATACCTGTTCGATTGTATCATTGTTCAAGCATGATACTCTTCTTCTGGTTGATTTGGGGCCTGTTTGCCATCTGTTTCTTCTTCTTGTTTATTTTTAAGTTCTGTGTCACAATATGGACATGCTTGGGATTCCATTGGTATTTCCTTGTCACAATAAGGACATGGGGCGGTTTTTATTGCTTTAAGTTTACCTACATTGAGTGATGAATAAGTATCTCTATAGACCTGGTAAAACAACACATAAGCAATTAAACCAGTTATATTCAGAGTAAAGGTACTTAATGCAAAAAGTATTAATGCTTTTTTTAATTTCTTAATCTCGTCTTGTGATATCAATCCCTTAACCAAATAAAAAGATGCAAAACCAAAAAGGATATATACTAATACTGAAAAGATAAGAACAGTTATAAAAACAATCAATAAAGAGGAATCAAATCCCATTGAAGCAAAAGCAAGTAATGCTGTTCCTCCAGGAAAACCTCTTGCAAGTGATAAATTTATAAAAAATATAATGAAAAAGGCAATGAATACAAGAGCTGCCAGTATTACATTTATTTCATGATCTGATTCAAATTCTTTTCTAGCATTGAAAATAATTGCAATACCTCTAATAAAATAAATAAAAACAATAAGAAACAAAAAGAAAATTGTTAACACAAAGTATATTTTTGAGGGAGTAACCTCCCAAATTTCTTCTTGATTCAGATAAAGCATCAATGATAATATCAACATAGAAAGAGTTATACTAAAAGCAAGAAGAAAATATCGATATACATATCTTAAACCTAACTCTGTAAATGATTCGTAATCTTCTGTTCCCATCCTAAATCTCCAACAATAT
Organism: uncultured Thermoplasmatales archaeon; assembly: GCA_964533085.1. Taxonomy (GTDB): domain Archaea; phylum Thermoplasmatota; class E2; order DHVEG-1; family DHVEG-1; genus SG8-52-3. The sequence goes on from CAZHIY010000019.1 coordinate 9,673, forward strand.
ACAATCACCAATTAGAATTTATATTTTTCCAAACCTACAAGAAAAAATATTTTTAGTAGCGGGGAGTGGATTTGAACCACTGATCTACGGGTTATGGGCCCGTCGGGATTTCCTGGCTACCCCACCCTTATAGGCGTTTTCCAATTTGAATAAACGCTCGCTATGATGGGTAGTTTAATTGGCCCCCGCTATATATTATAAATATTTTTTGTGAATCATGTTTCTCCTACTTAAAGTTAGTACTTGTTTTTTTTTCAATTTGTTAAGAAAAAATTATAAGTATCTTAACAAATTAATGTATGGGCGGTTAGGATAAAAATGGAAATTGAAACTAGGCTTATAAAAAAAGTTGCTAAATTTCCTAGAATATGTACAAATTGTAATAATGAAATCACAATTGATGATTTATATCATCAAGAAGAAGGAATTGAAGAACATATTCACTCGTTAATTGCACGTCGATTTTGCTCTGAGTGCTATGCAAAATACGGAGAACGGAAACTTCTGTCTGGCAAAGAGTAACAATATTAGATATTTAAGAACCTTAAAGTAATCATTTTTTTTAGGAAAGATTTTTTATAATATCTACATTTATCTTTTCCCTTAAATTTGCAGGGGTACCCGAGCGGTCAAAGGGGCAGGGCTTAGGTGTGTTAACAGATTAGTATATTTATCTGTATTAACACTAAGAGACCCTGTGACGTAGGTCTTCGAGCGTTCAAATCGCTCCCCCTGCACTAAATTAAAAAATTATTAGGGAATAAGGATGAAAATTATTGCATTTACGGGTATGCCCTGTTCAGGAAAAAGTGAAGCAGTACAAATCGCAAAAGAGATGAATATTCCAGTTTTTAGAATGGGTGATATGGTTCGGGAGGAAGTAAAAAAACGTGGACTTGCTTTAAATGAAAATAATGTAGGAACTATTGCTGATCAGATGCGCAGAAATCTTGGAATGGATATTTGGGCAAAAAGAACTCTTGATAAAATATCACTATTAGAAAAAACAAAGCACATTATTATCGATGGTATCCGAAATAATGAAGAAATTGATACTTTTAAGAAAAGTCTAGATAAAGATTTCATAATAATTGCAGTTACTGCTTCTGACGAAACAAGACAGAAGAGGTTTTTAAATCGTGGTCGGGAAGATGATAGCTTTAATATTCAAGATTTAAAAGATCGGGATAAAAGAGAATTGAATTGGGGTTTAGATACAGTTATCGCATCTGCTGATATAATTGTTCCAAACGAAGATGGTATTAATGAATTTAGAAAAGAGATACGAAGTATATTAGATAGATTATAGCTAAGATTAGTGTTAAGATTTTTTATTTTTTTTCATAATAGGTCTGATAATAAATAATGAAATAGCAACAGCTACAAAAATAATAGCGATAGAAGCTATTATGACCAGGTTTTCAGTAATAAAAAAAACAAGATCCTGCTCTTTATCGTTATCATTTGGCAATAATTCAGGTGTATCTATATACAATCTTACTGCATGTTCCCAATTGAAGAATTGAGTTTCCTCTTGTTTGAAAACAGGCCACACTTCCCAATGTTGATTAAAATTTTCTTGTTCTTTTGGTATATCCAAATAAATATAAAAAAAAGAATTACTCTCAGGAGGAATTATTTGCCATTTAGGCTTTATACTAATCCATGATAAACTTGGAATGAGTGTTTTATTTTCCCTCATTAAATCTGAACTTGGATTATCTATATACCAAGAGATGTTAATACTCTCCTCAATATTGCTAGTTATCATCACTCTTTTAGAGGTATTTCCCTGAATAAATTCATCAATCATAATTATAGACAGTTCTCTTGGGTTTACGCCAAAATTTCCTTTACAAATTGGGAAACATATTAAAAAAATAAAAAATATTAGTAATAAAGTAAATGATTTTCTCATGTGCAGTCTCCTAATTATTACACTATGTATTTTCTTCATTATCTACTTCTGATAAGAGTTTGTCTACTTTTGTCTCAACTTCATGAATGTCCTTAGTTTCAATTGGTTTTTTCTTTGGGATTTCAACTTCTTTTTCTTCTTTCAGTACGGGTTCAATAAATTGACCTTCAATTTGTTGGAGTTTTTCCATATATACCTCTACATCCTGTTGTATGTGTTGAAGTAGAGTCTTTGTCTGACTTATCATTTCTACCGTTTCTTTTTTCTCTCCAGCAGAAGCTTTTAATGGTTTTTTCATTATCGGCTGTTTAGTAACTCGTTTAGGCTTTCTTGGTAGACTTAAGCTTATTGATCTTCTCCGTAGATATAAGAATATTATGATTGATATCGGTATTAACAAGATAATAACTATGGGTATCAAAATGGTTATTGACAATGGTAGTTCTTCACTGTAAGAAGAGATAGATCCATCTTCAATATTATAGATATAATCCCATGATCCATCTCCATTTTCATCGATTAGATAGTTATCGTTTTCTCTTTTAACTCCGGTTATAGCTTTGCTTGTAGGATTATACAATATGTCAAATACATTATTTTGTGATACATCAACAAGATAGTATGGTTTACCACTGATGTATATTCTTTTTACATCAAATTTGTTGATTGTGTTTGATCCAAGTGTGATTTCAATAGTATCGGTAAGACCGTCATTATCATCATCCGTATCTCCTGTGAATTTCTTATCTGGAGAATCATCATTTGGAATACCATCGTTATCTGAATCTGTTGGGTATTCATTGATATCTAATGTATTTGTACCATATGAGATCTCCATTTCATCGCTGTAACCATCATTATCATCATCAGTGTCCACAGAGTTGGGTATATGGTCTCTGTCTGTATCTTCTGGATAATTACTTGGATTCTCTGGATCAGTACCATATAATAATTCTTCTGAATCCGACCATCCATCTCCATCGGTATCAATAATCGATGTATCTATTGTAAATGCAATACTAGAATAGTTGCTTGTTTTATTATCTATACTTTCAGCTTTTACATAGAATGTATGTACGCCATCTGATAGTAAAGAATTCGTAGTCCAACTTAGTGTATCACCAATAAAGATCTCAGGCCTATTATCGATTTTTACATAATATCCCAGTATATCTATACTATAGACAGATTCACTCCAAGAAAATGTAGGTGTATTATCTGATTTAGGAGTAACTACTATTAAATTACCTGGAGATGTTACAACATCTGGAAGTATTATGGACATAAGTGGGAATCTGTCAATATTTCCTTCAGAGATTATGTATGGTGTGTCTCCTATACCATCGCCATTATTATCTGCGCCTCTATACTTATCCCAATAGTTACCTTTGACTCCATTGTCCCACGTATTGTTATTTTCATCGATTGCATCTATATCGTTCTTCCAGAAATTATTTAGATAAATATGATTATTATTTGAATTCAGCCAGATTTTAATACTTTGTAGATTGGAATAAATATTACATCCTGTTACAACATTTCTATTGGAATCAAATCTAATATCTATCGCATTTTCACAATTAATAATATTACAGTTTAATATCTGGTTATCATCGGAATTTGTTATAATCAAGATACCATTGGCGAAATCTCGCATATCGCAATTTCTGATAATATTATATCGTCCTGTTATTTTGATTCCCTGTTTGCTATTATCAAAACCAATTAACTTACAATCAGAGATTGTGTTATATGAAGATCTAACATTTATTGCCACTCCATTGTTCAGTGTTTTTATTATACAATTAGTAATAGTACAACCAGTACTTCCTGGTAGAATTGATATAGCAAATTCTCCAGTATCTATAATCTGGAGATTACTAATATCTACATATGAACTAGTTATAGAGAAAGCAAGGTTTCCGGAACAATTTATTATAGTATTACTTGGGTCCTCTCCTCTTATCTCTATCTTCTTTTTAATTCCAAGATCATGTTCATTATACACTCCTTTTCGAATTAAAATGATATCAGTTACATTAGCATTATTGATAGCTGCCTTGATACTTGTAAAGTCTCCATTTCCAGTAATATCCACAACTAAAGTTTCCTGTGATACAGGTGGTGCAGAATGGACTATCGGAGAAAGCATTGAGGATATGAACAGAGATATTGTTATGAATAACAGTAATTGGACTCCTAGTTTCCTGTTCATTTCTCCCCCCCTTCCTTTTTCTTCTTTTGGAATTTCTTAAGGAGTCCTTTCTCGGTTATATAAATTAGAACTATGTTTTTTACTACTTCAGCTTCAGAATTTCCTAAAATGCCAACTTGTTGTTTTATTAACTCCCGAATTGCAGGAGGAAAACCGACTGGAAATCTTTGACTTTTCCCCATCCTCGTTATCCCATCTGTGAATCATATATGAATCACTTATTTATAATATTTTTGATTCATTTTAGTATTATATTTGAATCATAAATTATACATATATGATTTAAATATGGCTCAAATATGATTTTTATATGAGTCATATATGATTCTGATATGATACATATATGATTCACATAAGAAGAAATAAATTTAATAAAAAATTAATAAATTTTTTTAGTCAAATATTATATAGCTATTTTTAATACAAAAAAAATAATGATTATAATTCTTGGTTTTCAAAATTTATTTTTTATTTTTAAAATAATAGAGAGTTCTCAATTTTTCTTTCTTCTTTTTAACATATGAACTACTTATGTATATAATAATTGATAGAAAAATAAGAAATAATAATATGTAGAAATATTGAGACTTTTCTACATCACTATCAGGTGTTATAATATATAGTTTTACAGCAAGCTCTAATTGGAAGTTCATACCGCTTGAAGATCCAAGAGGTATATCTGAAGAAATAATCACTCCTGTTTCCCATCTTTTATTAAAACTCAGTTCTTGTTGATCTTCTGGTATATTAATAACGACTTCAAGCTCTCTAGTTGTTTCAGGGGCTAAATAAAACTGCTCGGGAATGGTATTTACCCATGATATATCTGGAATAGGAGAATAACGCTTTGTTATCACCTTGAGCTCAGGATTCACAATCTTTGAGGTAACGTTAACTCCATAAGAATATGGATTTGTAATATATATTAGGGTTTTGATTTCCTGTCCTTCTTCGTACCACTCGTTTATTTCAACATTTATTTTACCAGGCCAAATTTTTATTCCACCCTGCGCAGTTAAAGAAAAGGACGTTATTAGTAGTAGAAATATTAGAAATAGAACTATAGTCTTATTCACCCATCTCTCCACATCGATATAAATATAGGTATAATTAATTTTTTCTGTACCTAATATATGAATGTGGTTAGAATTTTTAGACTCTAATATTAAATCTAAGTAAATTTTTTTTAAATTCTAAAATTATTCTCTAGCTTATAGAACCTTGGAAGTAAATTGTAGTAGTTTGCCAACTATGATTAGCAGAAATATTACCTATAAGAAGGCAAATGTCAAATGTTTTTGAATCGCTAGGATTCAGACTCTGATCAAAATCGATAGTATAAGAGCTATTAACATAATTCTCAAAGTCAAGACCCTGAATGAAAATCGCGTATTCATCTTGTTGTGGAGCTATAGCAGATTCGTTTAAATCCATGTCACCTTCATCTGTGGAAGCATTAGTTCTTATCTGAGTATCCATAGGAATAGTACCATTGTTATAAAGTGTAAATGTGCCACCTGTGGTA
>CAZHIY010000020.1:0-14951 GCA_964533085.1 uncultured Thermoplasmatales archaeon
GAATTGCATTTTGTGAAGCAAGTGGATTATGTAAAATAAGAAGTGAGGGGAATGATTCTGAACTTAAAAAACTAGCAGAAAAAAATGCGTCTAATATTGGAGCGGGGCATACATTTATCGTATTTATGAAGGATTGTTTTCCATTAAATATTTTAAATGAAATCAAATTAATTCCTGAGGTTTGTTTAATTTTTTGTGCTACAGCAAATCCAACAAAGGTAGTTGTTGCTGAATCAAAAATTGGAAATGAAAAAGGACGAGGAATTCTTGGAGTAATAGATGGTTTTATTCCAAAAGGAGTGGAAAATAAAGAAGAAATTGCTTGGAGAAAAAAATTTCTAAGAGATATTGGTTATAAACTTTAAAATCCATATTTTCCAACAAGAGGAACAAAAGCACAGCCTCCTAAATTTTTTCTATGGATTTTACCGTTAATTTTCTCAATTAATTCAAGTTGAGATATCATTCTTCCAACTGGTATCATTAATTTACCATTATCTTTTAATTGATCGATTAATGGTTTTGGAATATCTGGTGCTGTACAAGTAACATATATTCTATCATATGGTGCATATTTTTGTAATCCTTCTGAACCATCTCCAATTTCTATTGTTACATTTTTAATTTGAATTTTTTCCAGATTTTTTTTTGCATTTTCAACAAGTGAAGGGTATCTTTCAATAGTATAAACATGACCTTTATCTCCAACAAGTTTTGATACAATAGCTGCGTGATATCCTGACCCTGCTCCAATTTCTAATATTTTTTGCCCTTCTTTTATATCTAGGGCTTCTACCATGATTGCAACCATGTGCGGTGCAGAAATTGTTTGTCCATATCCTAATTCAAGAGGCGAATCGATATATGCATAATGCTTGATTTTATCAGGTACAAACTCTTCTCTTTTTACTTCTAAAAATGCTTTCTCTACTTCTTTTGTTTTGATTCGTTTTTCTAAAATTAACTGTTTAACAAGATTTATTCTTTTTTCTTCATAAGTCATATTTTAAGATAAAAAAGATTATTAGTATTTAAGGGTGTTTAATTTTATACTATAGTTATATTTTTTATATATTGATTATGTTGTACTGCTTGTAATTATGAGAAAAAAAGCTGTAATTGCACTTGGTGGAAATGCATTAATCAAAGAGGGCCAAGAAGGAAATATTTTTGAGCAGTTTGAAAATACTCGTAATATTACAAAATCGATTGTCAAAATTATAAAAGAAGGATGGGGGGTAGTTATTACCCATGGTAACGGACCACAGGTGGGTGCTATTCTTCTTCAAAACGATCTAGCAAAAGATGTTACTCCTCCGATGCCTCTTGGAATTTGTGTTGCAGAAAGTGAAGGGTTTATTGGGTATATGATTCAGCAATGTATGTCAAATGCATTAAAAAAAGCAAATATTGATAGATCTGTTGTAACCTTGATTACTCAAGTTTTGGTAGATGAAAATGACTCTTCGTTTACAAATCCTACTAAGCCAATTGGTCCATTTTATTCAGATGAAGAGGTTGAAGAAATAAAAAAAGAGGGCTTCCAAGTTAAAAAAGAAACTGATGGATGGCGAATTGTTGTACCATCACCTGATCCAAAATCTATTGTGGAAGGAGAAATAATCAATAAAATGCTTGATGATGATATTATCGTTATTGCTTCTGGAGGAGGAGGAATGCCTGTAATTGAAAAAGAAGGATGGGGACTTGATGGTCTTGAGGCAGTAATTGATAAGGATTTAGCATCTGAGCGTCTTGCTGAAGCAATTAATGCAGAATTGTTACTTATTCTTACAAATGTTGAAAAGGTATATCTCAATTATAAAACTATAAATGAAAAATCGTTGGATAATATTTCCCTTAATGAGTTAAAGAAGTATTACCAAGAAGGCCATTTTCCTTTAGGAAGTATGGGTCCAAAAATACTTGCTGCTATTAGATTTCTTGAATCTGGTGGTAAAAAAGTTATAATTTCTGATGTTGAAAAAGGATGGAAAGCATTTATTGGTGAAACTGGAACAATTATCACAAAATAATAAACAGTTGTTTTTATAAAACCTATACTCATTTGCGTTTTTTAATAATGGATACATCTCAAATTGAAAAACAAATAAAAGATATTGAAGATGAAATCTTCAATACTCAAAAAAATAAGGCAACAGAGCGCCATATAGGTAAACTTAAAGCTAAACTAGCAAGGCTCAGAGATGAGGTTGACAAAAGAAAGAGTTCTGGTGTTAAAGGAAAAGGTTTTGCTATTAAGAAATCCGGAGATGCAACAGTCGGTCTTATTGGTTTTCCAAGTATTGGAAAAAGTACTCTTATGAACCAACTTACTGATGCTCAGAGTCGTGTTGGTTCCTATGATTTTACTACAATTAATGTTATCCCTGGTATGATGAATTACAATGGTGCTAAAATTCAGTTATTAGATTTTCCAGGTCTTATATCTGGTGCATCTAAAGGTAAAGGTCGTGGAAGAGAGATACTATCAGCTATTAGAAATGTGGATTTGGTACTTTTTATGATTGATGCTCAGCATGAGACTCATCTTGATCTTATGGCCTTGGAGCTTCACAAGGCAGGTCTTCGTATAAATCAAAGAAAACCGGATATTGTGGTAAAAAGAACTGGTCAAGGTGGAATAAATGTAACAGCTGCAATTAAACTTACCTTTCTTAATGAAGAATTGATTAAATCGATTGCTTCAGAGTATGTTGTTAATGCAAATATAATCATACGTGATGATATAAATGAGGATCAACTAATTGATGTTTTTATTGAAAGTATGGTCTATGTACCTGCAATTGTGATTATTAACAAGATAGATTTAGTATCTAGAGATCTACTTTTAAAACAAATCAATAAAATTAAGAAAAAGTCCTGGAAGCTTATTGAAATATCAGCTTTAAGAGCAAAGGGGCTTAATAGACTTAGAGAAATAATTTTTTCTGAACTTAAGCTAATTCGTATCTATATGAAACCTGTTGGTAAACAGACTGATTATAATGAACCCTTAATTCTAAGGGATGGAAACACAGTTAATGATGCTTGTGGTAAGCTTCATAGGGAATTTAAAAATAGATTTCGATATGCAACTGTAACAGGTCCTTCTGCAAAACATGTCTCTCAAAAAGTAGGGCTTGATCATAAATTGAAAGATAAGGATATTCTAACAATTGTTACAACACGTTAGTTTTTTAAAATATTTCTAGCATTCTTTACCATGTGTTTTGCGTTTAGTTGATATTTTTCAAGTAAGTCATTTGGAGTTCCACTTTCGCAAAATGTATCTCTTATTCCCATCCTTAAAAATTTTGTACAAAGATTTTTTTCAGCAATTATTTCTGCAACTGCTGCTCCAAGCCCTCCGATTATAGAATGCTCTTCTGCGGTAATTATTCCTTTGGTTTCTTTTACACATTTTAAAATTAGTTTTTCATCAATTGGTTTTATAGTATGCATATCTATTACTCGGGCGTTTATTCCTTGTTTTGCTAAGGTTTTTTGAGCTTCGAGTGCTGGTTCTACCATTGTTCCACAAGAAATAAAAGAAATATCTTGCCCATCTTCTACAACCATACCTTTTCCAATCTTCATTTCTTCAACATCTTTTTTCTCATAGATTAAGGGTGCATCAGCTCTTCCAACCCTTGCATACATCGGGCCATATTCATCTGCCATAAGATGAACTATTTTACCTGTTTGTATAGCATCACTTGGTGCTAAAACAGTCATATTTGGTAGAACTCTCATAAGTGCGATATCTTCTATCATCTGGTGGCTTACTCCATCCTTTCCAACACTTATCCCACCGTGAGTAGCAAATATCTTTACATTTGCATTTGAATATGCTATATCCATTCTTATTTGATCATATACCCTTCCTGTGGCAAAAACAGCAAATGTACTTACAAATGGCAGTTTTCCACATGATGCAAGACCTGCGGCTGTGGTTATCATATTTGCTTCAGCAATCCCCATTTCAAAAAAACGTTCTGGATACTTCTTTGCAAACATAATTGTTTTTGTAGATTTGGAAAGATCTGCGTCAAGAACTACTAGATTATTATATTTATCACCAAGTTCAATAAGTGCCTTACCGTAAGCATTTCTTGGATTGACCATTACTTTTTTACTCAAAGTGTAGCCTCCAATCTTTTCTCGGCATGTGTTAGTTCTTCAATTGCAATGTTTCTTTCTATTTCATTTGGAGGTACACCATGAAAATCAACATTATTTTCCATAAATGAAACGCCTTTACCTTTTGTTGTGTTTAAAATTATCATAGTAGGCTGTCGTTTATGTGAATTTGCCTCCCTTAAGGCAATTATTATTTTTTCTATGTCATGACCATCGATTTCAATTGTATTCCATCCAAAGGAACTCCATCTATCTCTAACTGATTCAAGTTTTAATACATCCTCAGTGTACCCATCTATCTGTAAAAAATTTCTATCGATCATTGCTGTTAGATTATCAAGTTTATAATGTGCTGCAACCGCTGCTGCTTCCCATACCTGACCTTCACTAGTTTCTCCATCACCAAGCATTGCATAAACGCGGTAATCTTTTTTATCAAGTTTACCTGCTAATGCAACTCCATCTGCAAATGAAAGTCCATGACCAAGAGAACCAGTTGATGCTTCTACACCTGGTATATAGGTACAAACTGGATGACCCTGCAACATACAATTAATCATTCTTAATTTATTTAATTCATCAACCGGAAAATATCCTCTTTCTGCAAGAACTGCATAAAGAGCTGGCGCAGCATGACCTTTACTAAGAATAAAACGATCTCTATTTGGGTCATGTGGTTTTTTTGGGTTGAGTTTCATATGAAAAAAGTATAATGCGACAAGTGCATCAACAGCTGATAAAGAGCCACCAGGATGACCTGATTTAGCCCTATAAAGCATTTCAATTATATGCTTTCTTATTTTAACTGCTTTTAAATTGAGTTTAGTAATATCCTTGGCATCATAGCCTGTCATCGGATTACTCCCCACAAGTGAGACAATGAATAGATTGCCCCAAATACTTTAAACGTGTATATACTTTTTGTAAATTTCACAATTTATTTATTTTTTAATATTTCTTGATAAATTATAGAGATCATGATAAATCTCAGATTTAATATCTCTTATCACAGGACGGTTTGCTCTAGCAAACTCAAGTTGTTTCAAATCAATATCACAGGTAATTATGCTCTCTTTGTAATAAGGTGCTTTTACAATTAATTTTGCAAGCGGATCATATATTTGTGAACCGCCCCAAAAAACAAGATTTTCTTGGGTTCCGACAAGATTTGCATAGATCATAAAAACTGTATTTTCCACAGCGCGTGCTGGTATTAATGTTTCAAAATATTTTCTTGTAACTGAAGGGGTTGCTGATATACATATAATTATATCTGCACCCATTAGAGTATATGCTCTACAAAGCTCTGGAAAATATAAATCATAGCAAACAATAAGACCAATTTTACCAAATTTTGTGTTACAAATCTTAAGTTCTTCACCTTCATCAAAAAATATTTTTTCCTCAAACGGTCCAGTTGTTGGTAAAAACCATTTATTGTATGTATCTACTTTTCCGTTTGGATGAACAAGAACTGATGCATTATGAATAAGTCCCTTTATTGTGTTATGTTTTAAAGGCATGCCAAAAACAATGTAAGACTTTTTGTTCTTTGCAATTTTTTTTATGTGATTAATCAATAGTCCATTTACTGTTTCTGCTATATCTCGAAGTTCATCTTTTACGTGATACCCGCATATTGTAAGTTCACCAAAAACATAAAGATCAGCTTTTGTTTTTTCGATGTATTTTTCAATTTTTTCTAGATTTGCTTTTTTATTTGCTATCTTTGGCCTCATTGTTACTAATGCTACTTTCATTTAAAAAACCGAAATCAGGTATCACAAGTAATCTTATAATTTTGTTGATAATAAATTATCAACTAATTTAACGTTTTAACATTAAATTAATGAAGCGGAAATTAATTTCATCACTTGAAGTTCTTCCTTTTTCATCGTAGGCTACTGCTTTTATTGTATGTTTTCTTATAGACCGCTGATTTATCCTCCATTGATATGGCTCCTCTGTATCAGTATGCTTTAATTTGTTATCAAAGTAAAACTCAACTTTTTCAATGGGGGAATCTCCTGGTTTAACTTCAGTGCATATTAATACATCATCGATTACTATTGTTCTGTGATGTTTAAATATTCTTAAAGTTCTGTCTTCAAAATATAATCTCCCACGTTTTGGAGATCCAATTCTTAACATAGGATACTCAATATCTACTTTGTCTGCTAGGTATGCGAGCGATCCAACAATAAGTTTTGTCACATTTACAAAATAGCTAAAGTTGATATGTTCAATTGAATCTTCTGGATTATGAAAGTAATCTTGATTCCATTCTGATTCCCAAAAAGCAACAGCTTCATATCCATATAAAACAAAATCATAATAATCACTTCCTCCTCGAGATCCACCTGGTTTGATAGTACCGCCTGTATTTATATTGAAATTGATACCATAATTATAATTTACTGATTTGATATCTTCAACTATCAACTGCGCATCTTCTGTTGGTACTAAAGTAACATTTTCTCCTCCTTGAGATGTTTCTGCATAACCTATCATATCTGCATTGAATTCTACGAGTAGTTCTTCATTATTTTCATAAATTTCTTTTACATATGCTCTACTACCTAAAAGACCAACTTCTTCACCTGAAAAAGTAACAAATTTTATTGTTCTATTAAATTCAAATTTGTTTAAAATATAAGCAGCTGCTAATACAGCAACAACTCCAGATCCATCATCATTTGCTCCAGGTGAATTCTTTACTGTATCATAATGAGCATTGAAAATTAGTATTTCATCACAATCATTATTTGTTCCATTAATTGTTGCTTCAATATTTTTTCCTTCATAGTATCTAAAGGGTAACCTATTATTGAATGTAGCCCAATCATGATATCTTGTTTCTAATCCAATATTATCAAATTGTTCATACAAATATTCTGCTGCTTTTTCACATCCATAGGTTCCTGTCATTCTTGGTCCTATTGATACTAACTCGTCTAAAAACCCCCTAAGTAAAGGTTCATTAACCATTTCAATTGCTTGTGTTATTTTTGGGTTTAGATCACCTATATTATTATATTTTTTTGTAGAAATTGAAATTGTTTGTGTAATTTGTGTAGCTGAGATTATTGGACTTAATAATAGTACTATTACAATGCCTATAATATAACCTATAACTAATTTTTTCATAATAAATTCTCCTATAAATAGTAAATATATCATAATTTTATAAGATTATCTATATTAAAAATATTGAATTGAAAAAAAGAAGAGGTACCTCTCTTTTTTATTGAGAGATGGGATGCACCTCGTAGAGGCACCTCTTTCATAGGGGGAGGAAATTTAAAAGATAGGATATTTTTCGTATATTTTTTTTAATATTAAGTGCCGATAAGCTTTCAAAATCTTGTGGAATGGGATGCGAAAATAGCTTGACCGGCACATTAACACTCCTTTCTGTTCTTTTTTATCTTTAGAATTATTAATAATTATAGTATCAATTTTACTTAGAGGATTTGTTTTTTCTGATATTAACTTTGAACCCCACACTTTCTTCACCTTTGCAATGCAATAGCGCCTTGCAAAACTCTTATCAAATAACTACTATTTAAACTTATTGCTTAATGCATGGCATAATTGCAATACAAAAGAGAAATGCATAAATAGTTAACAAATAATACTCAACTGATGGATGATTATCAACAGGAAATATCATTGATTAAAAAGACTTTAAAAGAAAACCCAAAAGGAATGACAGTTACAGACATTGCAAGAAAAATCAGGGTAAATAGGAACTCTGTTGCAAAATATCTTGATATTATGAGGATATCTGGCCATGTTGAAATGATAACCTTTGGTCCTGCAAAAGTCTTTTTTCCAGCACGTAGAATACCAATATTAGATTTATTGAATTATACCTCAGATTATATCCTGATTTATGATGAGAATTTTAAAATAACAATGATAAATGAATCCCTACTGAATTTTATAAGACAAAAGAAGGGAACCATTATCGGTCAATCTGTAATTGAGACAATAAGAGATATCTTCAAGGATGAAGGAGAGATAATGGTAGGAATTAAAGAAGCTCTCCAAGGAAGAGATATTTCTCTAGATATCGATTTTAAAGGAAAAGGTGGTTTTTTCTATTTTAAAATTAAAATAATGCCTACAACATTTGAAGATGGAAGACATGGGGCAACAATTATTCTAAAAAATATAACAGACAGAAAAATTGCTGAAAATGCTCTTAATGAAAGCAAAGAAAAATTTATGAACATTATTAAAAAAATGAATAAAAAATAGATTATTGGGTTTAATTTGTTAATAAATAAATTGTTAGATTAACCATAAATGCGGTAAGTACAATCAAAGTAAGAATTGCATTTGTTTTTAGATCAAATATATTAATCCACTCAAGAATTGCTATCAGTATATATGCTAGTACAAGCATGACAATAAGAAGAATTATTATGATCCCAATCGATTCAAAAATAGTTGGATAACCTTTAGCATATTCATATAACACCCATACACTTGCAAAAAATGCTAAAAGTCCAATTGTAATTTGTGCTTTTCTTCTCTCCTGCATATTTTTTGGCAGCAGTTTTTTCTTTATAAAACTTTTTAAAAGAAATAAAAATATAAAGTTTTTACTTGAAAGAAGATTTATCTACAAAATTTTTTCATTATAAGGAGTTATATCTTGAGATTCATCCTGAGGTTTATGACCCTGCTGAAGATTCCTTTCTATTGATTAGAGCACTTGATCTGGTAAAGGGAAGCGCTGTTCTTGAAATTGGAACAGGTTGCGGATTGATTGCCCTAGAATGTGCTCGGGTTGGAGCAAATGTTGTTTGCACAGATATTAATCCTTATGCAGTTGCTCTAGCCAAAAGAAATTATTCAAGAAATAAATCCTTAATAAAAGGGAGCTTTGAAGTAAGAAAAGGTGATTTATTTAGACCTATAAAAGAAAAAGAAATTTTTGATGTAATAATTTTTAACCCTCCTTATCTTCCAACTAAAAAAAATGAGTTGGTAGGTGGATCTGGATGGTTTGATGTTGCAACTAATGGAGGTTTAGACGGAATTAAAATTACAACCAGCTTTATTGATAAACTACAACTTTTTCTAAATGAAAAGGGTAAAGCATATTTTATTTTCAGTTCACTTTCAGATAGTCATACCCTTGAATCTTTTATTAAAAAAAAGAAATTTCAATATAGAGTTGTTTTAAGTTCTAGTTTTAATTGCGAAACCATTTCAGTTTATTGTCTTACAAAAAAATAAAGAAACATTATGAGGGGGAGAGCTCCCCGTTTATCCATCCTTTTGTTTCTGGCAGTCTACAAATCCAGTTTCCTGAAAATTCTTGGTTTTCAATTGTGCATCGTCCAAATATTTTTATTGATACTCTTGGCGTTGGAACTTTTATGATAAAACGATTTTCTTTAAAAATTCCAAAGAATCTTCCTTCTCTTTCTTCCCCAGTTGCTGTTCCCCATATTACTTTAAATCGACCTCTAGTTTTATAATTTCCATCAAGTAATACATTTGGATCTTCGCTACCTCTAATACCCATTTCAGCAGTAAATGTTCCATCCGAGCTAATTGCTGCTGACCTAGTTCTAGGTATTTTAACTGCTAGTGTATCAGACCATTCACTCACTGCACCATGATCATCTCTTGCAACAACTCTAACTTGGAATGTTCCAGTTTTTGACCATGTTTTATATCCAGATACTTGTTCTCCACTAGCTCTAGGACCTATCCAATCACTTGTTGTACCGTCATCCCAGTCAAATTGATAAAATAGGTCATCTCCATCTGGATCAACAGCAGATGTGGTATAGGTTAATTGTGCCCCGGTTTTTCCTGAAGTTGGACCACTTGGTCTGCTTGGTTTGTATGGTGCCTGTGTTGGTTCTCCAATTGCAAGTGTTGGATCTCCAAAAGCTGTCCATTCCTCCATTGTTTTAATATCAGTGTCTTGCATTGACGTTGTATCCATATATTTTGTAACTGCCTTGTTCCACATTTCACCAAATGTTAATGCTCCCCAGTCTTTGTAAGCTTTGAACATGAAAATACCAATTTTACCAGCAAGCCCTTGAGAGCAACCGCTTCCTAAATATTCATATAATAGTCCAGACGAAGCAACTGATGCAATTCCTCCGCCACCTGAATTTTGAAGCCAACTCCAACCAAAACAATTGAAATCTTGATTGAACTTACCACAAGAACATCCTCCGATAACTACAACAGGAAGCTCATTACCATTGTTTAAACCGCCAACATCCCCTGATAGATAATAACCAATTGGTGTTGGAATCCAAACATGTTCGCCACCTTCAAATGGATGAGTACCCCAAAGATTAGTATTACCATGACCTGACCAATAGACAAAACCACAACCTGAATTAATTGCAGAATTAATCTCTCCTTTTCCAAAAGGTGGAGTAATTTTACCTAATCTGCCGTTTGTTGCCCATACCTTATCAGCATAAAATCCTGTCATCTCATCAATTGCTTTCTGATTATTATATTCACCTTCAACAACTCCACTTTCTTCACCATAATCCGGAGTCCATGTGTCACCGCCAACTACAACAAAGTTGTTAAACCAACCTTGAGTATATGCCTCATTAGTTTCATAGGTCTTAATCTTGTTTACACAAGTTGTAACTTGACTAGTCGATGTGGTAGCTAGCCTACCTATACTTACATCCGGGTATAAATCTACAGTATCATATTTGCCATTCCAGTTGTATTCACCAAATATATTATTTTCATTTGAATCCCAGCTGCAAAAATTCATATCTCCATCATATATATCTGCATAGTAAAGATCGCTTAC
Organism: uncultured Thermoplasmatales archaeon; assembly: GCA_964533085.1. Classification (GTDB taxonomy): domain Archaea; phylum Thermoplasmatota; class E2; order DHVEG-1; family DHVEG-1; genus SG8-52-3. The sequence goes on from CAZHIY010000020.1 coordinate 10,961, forward strand.
AAAAAGCTCATTATCACTGTGACTTGCAATATTAATATGTGTCTCTCTAACTGGAAACTTTGCACTTCCACCAACAAGCATAACAAAGCTGGTTGCCCAGTTTTCAATTGCATTTTTTATGAAGTATTTGATTTTCTCTTGGTCATCTCTTCCTTCCACTGGAAAGTGAGTTCCACCGTAGATTTCGTTAAGAGTTACTAATTTTGTTTGTATTCCTCTGCTATTTTTATGGGTTACAAGTGTAGCTAGTTGACTAACATAATCAGTTGGAGTAAGAATTATAAAAGCATAGGTTTCATCAGAAACAGGAGACCAACTAGAATACTCATAATCAACTACTATATCAAATTCGCCAGCCCACTCAATTATCTTATCCTCTGGATAATACTGAATAGGGTACAGCTCTAATTTTAAAAAAATGGCTCTTTCATTTCCTTCTAGACCGCATCCTAAATTATATTGATACCAATTGTTAGGATAAGGTTCAGTTCCATAATCTATAGTATTTATTATGTTGTTTTTTACCGTTTCACCTACTGTACCTGCTTGTGGTGAAGGCATTATATCTTTTGTAAGTGTTAGTGTTTGAATATTTTTAGGAGTACAAGAAACACTTTTAATTTTTGTTCCAAAAGGAAATATAAATTTTTCATTATACATTGGAAGCATTGGTTTACCTGGTTCCATTAAAAATGAATTTCCTTCTTCAAGAATTACTTCAGCATATTCTAATTCGTTATTTATTGTTGGTTGAGAAAACAAAATATTTTCATATTTTTGAAAATTTCCCTCTTTTTCTTGTGCATTAACAGCGCCAAGTCCACTAAGGACAAAAGTTACTACCACTATAAGTGGCCAAATTCTTTTCATATATTTACCCCCTATTAACGTTTGTTAATTTAATATATTAGACTAACATATTTAAAAGTTTCTTAAAGAAATATTATTTACTAAAATATAATATTGTTATTTAAAATTCATAATCCTTACTAAAAATATTATTTAAAATAAATTTTTTAACCTTTTTAATTCCTGAATCCAAATAGATGGACCCGATAAGAGCTTCTAAAGCATTTGCGAGGTTCGTTGGATTTTTGTGACCATTTTGTTTCTTTTCTCCCCTACCTAAAAGGAGGTGTTGTCCAATTCCTAATTGTTTTGATTTTTTAGCCAAAAAATTATTGTTTACAAGTGATGAACGTCTGCGAGTAAGTTCTCCTTCGGAAAAATATTTATTACTTTTATAAAGTTGCTCAGCTATTACAAAATCTAGGATGCTGTCGCCAAGAAGTTCAAGTCTCTCATTGAATTCAATTGGAAGACGGGATTCAAAAGCATATGTTTTATGTGTTAATGCACATTTCAATAAATCCTTGTTTTTGAAATGATAATCAATTTTATTTTCTAGTTTGTTGAAATTGTCTTCTTTCATTATAATAATACGTAATATGTTCCTTTTTTTAATAATTACCATAGAAGATAAATTGGAATATAAAAAAATTATTTTTATTAAAAAAAATTCAAATCATATTTTTTAAGGTTTAATTAAAATATAATCAAAAACTTTATCAAAGTTTTCGGAATCATCCAATGCATCTATAAGTTGTTTTTTATCAGTAAACGGTCTATTTGCAAGAATTCTTATTGCTCTTTTTTTACCAATTCCTGGTAGTGCTTCAATTGATTGCCTGGGAGCTATGTTTATATCTAGGGGATAAGGAATAGCAGTAATCGATCTGAATCCATAATCAACTACTTTTACATCAAAAAAATTTTTTATTGGAAAAATTCCAGGAATACCTATTAATAACGGGTAGCTTCCTACTTGTCTTCCAAATGTAAGTTTTCCTTTATATTTCTCTGTATAAATATCATTTAAAATTGAACCCTTTGGAAGCATTTTTTCAAGCATTGGCCTTTCAATATTTGCTCTAACCTTCTTTTTAAATCTTTGAAAATGTTGTTTGTTTTTTGAAATTATTTTACTTCCAACTTCAAACATTTTTGTTCCAGGAATAGGTATTACTTGACGAAGATTTATACGCCTAAGAAGTAGGTTTTTATCAAGTATATCTTTCAAAAACTCATAGTTTAAATTGTAAGTGTTCTTTGTTTCACCAACAAGTCCAAAAACAAAGTTTAGACCTGGAAGAAGTTCAGGCATACCATTAAATCCTGTCTTTGAACCAAACTCATTCAAAAGGTTAATTGCACTCATTACTTCTTCAGAACTTGCTTTTAGATTATTTTTAGAAATTACTGCCGGATCGACACTTTCGACGCCGAATGCTGCAACATCACCCGGAGTATGATATTTAACTATTGTTTTGCAAATACGTTTGCATTCAGCTGGGAAACGTGCTATAATACCAGGATTTGCATTGTCTATATGGAGGGTTTTTAAGTTTGGAGCTGCATTTCTTATACCACTGAAAAGTTTTTCTAATGCATCTGGATTTGGCCTTGGATACTCATTTTTTTCAGCATTTTTTGACATGTATGAAAAGATACAGGGTTGATTACCTATTCGAAAATGTATTATACCATGGTCATTCAGAGATTTGATTTCATCAATAATATCTTTTATTGGTCTAAAATCTGGAGGTCCTTTTGCAGGTTCACTACAAAAAGAACAACCTCCAACAATGGTTCTAGGACATCCTCGATAGGTCTCGATTTCAGTAATTAAATAATCCGGATAATTTGGATGAAATTTTACAATTTTTGAACCACGAATTGCAAAATCTCTAATAAGAGATGCATTTTTTCTGCATTTTAATGTATCAACATTTTCAATAACAAATTTGTTTTTTAAAAGATCAGATATAACAATTTCCCCATCGCCTTTAATAATTAAATCAAAAGCATCTTTTACAAAATCAATTTCTTTTGTTTTTCTACCGCCTGACATACCAAAACCATACCTAGCCGCAGGACCTGTTAGAATTTTTTTTGGTCTTGATAATTTACTCATAAGATACACAAGTTCATTTGGGCTTGCTGGAAATCCGGAAAGGTATCTTCCAGGAACTGACATTCCAGCAATAACTATTATTAAATCAGAATTTGATAAAACCTGTAAAAATTTTTTTTCTTTTCTTATCTGATCAATCGTTAAATATGAGATATTAGCAGATCTATCATAACTCCAAATTGCCCCTGCAATATATCTTGGATAAGGGCTAATATATGGAGGAACACCTAGACAGGTAGGTTCGTCTACATAACCGTCAATTATTGTAATATTTAACATATATTAAAAGCTAAAAACTAAAATTTGATATATCAATTTTTTCAATTTGTGATTCAACATATTAATTCTCTTAAATATCTGGGAAAGCTATTTAAATTATTAAACAATTAAGAGCGTCCATAGTAATACTAGGTGGTAATGGAGTGAATTAATTTATGAATAGATTTAATAAAAATATTAGTTTTGAAAGAGAGGTAACTAGAGTTCATACAGGTATTGAAGAGTTGGATGTGTTACTTGCTGGTGGTTTTCCATGTAATAGTGTAACTTTGATATCAGGAACTCCTGGTTCTGGTAAATCAATTATGTGTTTTCATTATATACTGGAAGGTTTACAAAATGGTGAAAACTGTTTATATCTAACTTCTGATGAACGAATAGACAGTGTTATTAAGCAAGCTAATGAGCTTGGATTTGATTTTTGGCCAGCTGTAGAAAAAGGACAACTGAAATTTTTGTATGTAGACTTAGACAAAAGAAATATACACAAAGAAATTGAAGATGAAGTCGATAATAATGATTATACCCGAGTTGTATTAGATTCACTTACTCCTGTTGCTGAGGTCCCTGTTTGGACAAGTGATGTGCATGAAATTGCTCCTACAGACCATTCAAAGATTGCTAAAGAAATGCCTTTGGGATCGGTTCCAACTACCCGTACTCATGTTCGCCATATCCTAAATATTTTAAGTAAGAAGAATTGTACTGCAATGGTTACTTCTGAGGTTCCCGAGGGTT
>CAZHIY010000021.1:0-14855 GCA_964533085.1 uncultured Thermoplasmatales archaeon
ACCTATTTTTCATTCTCGTGGGTGTCCTGAAAGGTCATGTACGTTTTTTTTAATTAAAAAAGATACTATTGATATGGATAGATTGTAACATTAAGTTCTTTTATAAAATTAAACATTAAGGATATTATTTTTGAACAAAACAGTTAGTTCGTCATAGTTTAATTTATAAAACAATAATTAACAATCGTTAATCTTATATATTCCTGATGACATTGATATTAACAGTTGTTAATTTGTTATGTGTCAAAAATATACAAATTAATTATGGATGTAAATAAATGTACAATTATTATATTTTTCAGAAAGGATTGGTTTTTGGAGTTCTGATTTTATTTATTGGGCTGAGCACAATTCCATTGACTGAAGGAATGAGGAAAGAGAAAAATTTTTATAATACTGAAATTAGTGGGCTTTTTTATCTAAGGGACGATGACCCATTAAACTGGGAAGATGTAGGCTCTTTAATGATGGGTGTATCAATAGAAAATGAAACCACTCGTTGTGGAATGTTTGTTAATTTTCACTTTGCTCAAGAGGGAATATATAAAGGAGAAAATAAAATTAACAATATATACTATCATTTTTGGCAAAAAGGATTTACTCATGGAGAATATGAATTAGGTTATAGTACATCTAGTAAACATACTGCTGGATTTAACGAATCTATCTGGTTTGATATAAATGATTACGTTAGTGAGACAAATGATTTTAGGTTGATACAGGCAATGCAAACTACCAACCCAGATATCGCCGTTTTTACTGAAGATGAAATTTATAATTTTACTATCAAAATTTTTGGACCTAATCCATATATAATCTGTAATCCAAAACAATATTCATTTATTATTTTAAATTTAGAGAATAATGTTACTCTTCAAAATTACGATAGGGATAATGATTTTATAAACGATTATGACGAGCTTTTTGTTTATTTTACAAATCCATTTGATAAAGATACAGATGGTGATGGTTTTTCAGACTATTCAGAGGTTAATTATGGAGCTGACCCGAATAATTATAATGATAATTTTGGGGAAAATACCCGCCCAAATATACCAACTATAAAAGGTCCTTTGATAGGAAAAGCGGGTATAAAATATGATTATATATTTACATCAACAGACCCTGAAAAAAATCCTGTCTACTACTACATTATTTGGGGAGATGACCAAAATGAAAAATGGATAGGTCATTATATTTCTGGTGAAGAAGTAATTATTAGCCATATATGGGATGAAGATGGTAAATATACAATAATGGCAAAAGCAAGGGATTCTAAGGGAGCTGAAAGTGACTGGGGAACATTAAAAGTAATAATACCAAGGAATACGGTTCTTTATAACCCATCGTTCATAAAAATTGTAGACCAGTTTCCTTTAATAAAAAGACTCTTTTCTCTTATGTTATAAACACAAATTATTTTAGTAAATATTAATTTATAATATAATATCATTCAATTGTTATTCTTAAAATACATTGTTTTCATTAATACTTTTAATATAATTCATTATTATATTTATATCTGATTTAATTTTTTCATTTAAATAAATTAGTAACTTTCAGAAGTTTTTTCAAATGAGTAATGTTTATATAGGATATCTATTATGCCTTTATTCCTTATCCTTACCAGACATCTATCGGGCAATTCTTTAAGAATCCCGCCACTAGACAGCCCATCTATATTTTTGGCTGACTGTGAAATGCCACGGTTTGGATTTAGATCAAGATAAATAAATCAAATTAATCAACGAAATGAGGGTAATTTATGTCTGAGAGGCATCATCCAAGAAGAGGATCTATGGGCTTTTCGCCTAGGAAAAGAGCTAGAGCTGAAACACCACATATTAAAAATTGGCCAGAGGGTAATGATAAGCCCAAGATTCAAGGTTTTCTAGGATATAAAGCAGGTATGACCCATGCTTTTGTTGTTGACTATCGACCAACTTCAACTACATCCGGAAGAGAAGTAGTTATGCCAGTTTCAGTTGTCGAAACTCCACCAATCAAAGTTGCTGCTGTTAGAGCTTATCAAAAAACAGTTCATGGGTTGCAAACCATCGGGGAGATATGGGCAGATAAATTGGACCCGGAATTATCAAAAAAGATACCACTCTCAAAGAAAGAGTTGAAGAAAAAATGGGATTTTACAAAAAATGCAGATGAAATAAGAGTTATTGTTTATACCCAGCCAAAGCTAGTAACAGGAATTCCAAAGAAAACGCCTGAGATAAGGGAGTTTAGAATAAGTGGAGGAACAATCGAGGAACAAATAAAATATGTCAAGGATATACTAGGTAAAGAAGTAAAAATAAATGCTGCACTAAAAGAAGGGGACATGATCGATACAATAGCCATTACCAAAGGTAAAGGATTCCAGGGCCATGTTAAAAGATGGGGAGTAAAATTATTAACTCATAAAAATTCAAAACATAGAAGGATGATTGGAACTGCAGGTTCCTGGCATCCTAATTGGATTCAAACAACTGTTCCACAAGCAGGTCAAATGGGATATCACCAAAGGACTGAATATAACAAGCGTGTCTTAAAAGTAGGAGATGTTGGTGAAGAAATTACACCAGCAGGCGGCTTTCCAAATTATGGGGTTATCAGAAATTCATATGTACTAGTACATGGTTCAATACCAGGACCTGCAAAGAGACTTATAAGTATGAGAGATGCAATTAGATATCAACGTGGAGTTAAGATAGAGAAACCAGAAATTAGCTACATTTCTACAACGAGTAAACAGGGAGTATAATCATGGTTAAGGTAAATGTTTATGGTCTTGATGGTTCATCTACAGAAAAAATTGATCTACCAGAAGTTTTTAACACTGCATATAGGCCAGATATAATAAGAAAATCTTTTAATGTTCTAAGTTCAAATAAACGGCAACCTTATGGGGCTTATCCACTTGCTGGTACCAGACATGCAACAGCTTCTGTTGGAAAAGGTAGGGGGATGTCTCGTGTACCAAGACTTGCCTCAGGTAGGCGAGGAGCACTTGCACCATGTGTTGTTGGAGGGAGAAGAGCTCATCCTCCTAAAGCAGAAAAAAATTGGAAAGAAAAGATAAATAAAAAAGAAAAACTCTTGGCAAAGAATTCTGCAATTGCGGCAACAGCAGATAAAGAAATTGTTACTAATAGAGGTCACAAGTTTAATGAAAATATTACTTTACCAATCATTATTGATGATAAATTTGAAAACTTAAAGAAAACAAAAGATGTTATTAATACTCTTGATAAAATTGGAATATATAATGATATTCTAAGGGCTGCAAATGGAAAACATATACGGGCAGGAAAAGGAAAATCAAGAGGAAGGAAATACAGAACCCCAAAATCTATTTTAATTGTTACACTTAATGAGGACATTAAAAAGAGTTCAAGAAATCTATCAGGTGTTGAGGTTGTTAAACCAAAAAAGATTAATATTGAACATTTAGCACCAGGTGGAAATGCAGGCAGACTCACAATAATTACAAAATCTGCTCTCAAAGAGATAGGGGGCGTAATGTAATGGATCCATATAAAATAATTTTTCACCCCTATGTAACAGAAAAAACTATGAATTTCATGGAAAAAAACAATGCTTTAGAATTTGTTGTTAAAAGAGATGCAAATAAAATATCCATTAAGAAGGCAATTGAAAAGATGTTCGAAGTAAAAGTAAAAGAAGTTAATACAAGGATAACAAAGACAGGAAAACATGCTATTGTTATTTTTATGCCTGAATTCAAAGCTGAAGATATAGGTATGAGAATCGGAATATTCTAGAGGTAAAAAAATGGGAAAAAGATTGATACAACAAAGAAGAGGGCGAACAAAAAGCAAATTCAATTCCCCATCTCATAGATTCAAAGGGAATATTAAATATTCTCAGAAATTCGAAGAAACTGAAGGAGTAATAATAGATATCATTCATGATCCTGGTCGTACTACACCAATTGCAAAGGTTAAGTTGAATAATAATAAAATAATTTCCATCTTAGCTCCAGAAGGAATTAAAAATGGAGATAGGATAAAGTTCACAGAAAATAAAAATGAAATTGTAGCTGGTTATGTTTTACCTATTGGAAAAATACCTGAAGGAGCTCCTATTTATAATATAGAGTTATCACCAGGAGACGGTGGAAAACTTGTCAGAGCTGGTGGTAGTAATGCCTCAGTAGTATCTCATGATAAAACTAAAACTGTCATACAACTACCGTCAGGTCAATTTAAAACTATTGAATCAACATGCAGAGCTACAATAGGAATTGCTGCTGGTGGAGGAAGAAAAGACAAACCATTTTTAAAAGCTGGTAAAAAATATTATTCTTATAAAAAAAGAGGTAAACAATATCCAGTTGTAAGAGGAGTAGCAATGTGTTCTGTAAGTCACCCTCATGGTGGTGGAGGTCATCAGCATGTTGGTAAACCATCTACTGTTAAACGTGGGGCACCACCAGGTAGGAAAGTAGGAAGTATAGCTGCTAAACGAACTGGGAGGAAGTAGTAAATGGCATCAAAGGGTTTTAAGAGTTCTGCAAGAAGCAGAAGAAAAGCCAGAAGGAAAAAAATCGAGATTAAAAAGAAAGAATTTTCTTATCGCGGTATGACTCTTGATGAATTGAAAAAACTTTCTATTGATGAACTTTTACCTTTTCTTCCATCAAGGATACGAAGGACCCTTAAAAGAGGGCTTACAGAAAAACAAGACAAGCTTCTAAAAGATATAGAAAAAGCTAGTACAGGGGATATGATTAGAACACATTGTAGAGATATGATAATACTTCCCAATTTTATTGGTCATATTATTCATGTTCATAATGGTAAAGAATTTCAACGTGTAGATATTCAACCAGATATGATTGGACATTATTTAGGAGAATTTGCATTATCTCGTTCAAAAGTTAAGCATACTGGACCGGGGGTAGGTGCCACCAGATCATCTAAATATATGCCGTTAAAGTGATGAAAAATGAAATATTCAACAGATATTGATCCTGATAAAACAGCAAAAGCATATGGTTATGAGCTTCATTGCTCAAGAAAGGATTCTGAAAACCTAGCATATGGTATAAAAGATATGAAAATAGAGGATGCGAAGAAATTTCTAAATGAAATAATTGAAATGAAACGTGCTTTACCAACAATCTTTCATAAAAGAAAGAGATCTCATCAAAAGGGGATTGGACCCGGAAGTTACCCACAAAAGGCTGCAAGGTATATGTTAAAAACACTTGAAAATGCAGAGAATAACGCAGAATACAAAGGATTTGATCCAGAAAACATGAAAATCTCTCATATATCAACATATGGAGGAAGAATGGTCAAAGGAATTATGCAAAGAGCACATGGAAGAGCGGGTGATAAAAACACAAAAACAACTAATATTGAAATAATAATTGAAGAGGTAGAGTAATGACTGGTGAACGTAAATTCATTAGAGAAAATACGAATAGGATATTGATAAAAGAGTTTCTAATAAAAAAAATTGAGGGTGCAGGTTTTGGAGGAATGACTATCCAAAGAACCCCAATGGGGACAAGGGTAAATATACTAGTAGAACGCCCTGGTATGGTAATTGGTAAGGGTGGGTCTAAAATTAAAGAACTTACTGAAGCAATAAGAGAAAATTTTAAAGTGGATAACCCTCAAATTGAAATTGAAGAAGCAGGAGGAAGAGCCTCACTTAATGCTCAAATAATGGCTGAAAAACTTGCTGAAGCACTTGAGAGGGGTTGGCATTTTAGACGTGCTGGACATTCGACAGTCAGAAGAATTATGGAAGCCGGAGCTAAAGGATGCCAGGTAATAATTGCTGGAAAACTTACTGGTGCAAGACATAGAACTGAGAAATTTACCGAGGGTCATGTTAAATATTGTGGTGAAACAGCAAGAGAAGTAATGGATAGAGGTTATGCAGTAGCTAAATTAAAACCAGGTGTTCTTGGAGTAAAAGTAAGTATAATGAAACCTGATGCTAAATTACCTGATGAAATTAAAATTTATATTGAAAAAGAAGAAAAATCAAAAGTTGAGAAAGCTGAAGAGAAAAAAGAAGAACCAAAACCTAAGAAAAAAACAGATCTCAAGAAACTTACAGAGATTCAAGGAATTGGTCCATCTATAGTCAAGAAGTTTGAAAAAGCAGGGATTAAATCTCTTGAAGAATTATTTGAGATGGATGTCGATGATTTAGCAACAATTAATGGTATTGGTGGAAAAACTGCTGAAAATATTGTAAAAAGTTTAAAGAAATTGCTTGAAGAGGTTGTCTAAATGGTTCTAAAAGCAAAAGAGATTAGAGAATTAACTACCGACGGAAGACTTGAAAAATTAAATGAATTGAAAAGCGAACTTATGCATGAAAGGGGAGTAGCTGCAATGGGTGGCTCACCTCCTTCACCAGGAAAGATAAGACAAATAAGAATGGAAATTGCAAAGTTACTTACCATCATGCGGGAGGAAGGAGAACAATAAATGAGCGACATATGTCAAGTATGTGGTCTGCCTAAGGAAATCTGTGTCTGTGAAGACATCGCAAGAGAGCAACAAAAGATAACTATTGCGGTCGATAAGAGACGTTATGGGAAGATGATGACCATCGTAGATGGAATAGATCCCCATGAACTTGATATAAATGGACTGATAACACAGCTCAAATCTAAATGTGCTTGTGGTGGAACAATAAAAGAAGGGAAAATTGAACTTCAAGGTGACCACAGAACAAGAGTAAAGGAAACATTGGAGAAAATGGGATTTACAGTTGAATTAGTATAGAAATTCAAACCCAATTCAACAATCCTGTGCAGCTGAACTTCTCTAAGAGAGGATAGTATGGATGAAAAAACACTTGCAAGAGATGAACTTATAGGACTGCATGTAAAAATCAAGGATTGCAAAGATCCAAGCTGGGCAGAAAAATCTGGTACAATAATAGACGAGACGAAGAATACCTTCCTCTTAGAAATTGATGATAAAAAGAAAAAAATTGCAAAAAATATTGCATCATTTGAATTCGAGTATAAAGGAAAAAGAATTACGATAAATGGTTCAAAAATTACATATAGACCCGAAGATAGAATAAAAAAAGTAAGGTGAAAATATTGGCAGAAAAAAAAGTAGAAACAAGAAATATTGGAGTCAATGTTAAAACTCCTAGCGAAAGTTGTAATGATAAAAACTGTCCATTTCATGGGACTTTACCTGTTAGAGGACAGATCATAACTGGAATTGTTTCAGCAACAAAAATGCAAGATTCAATTTTAGTTAATAGGGAATATATGCATTATGTACCAAAATACGAAAGATATGAAAAAAGAACTTCAACATATCCTGCACATTGTCCTCCATGTATAAAAACAAAGGTAGGAGATAAGGTAAGGATTGCTGAATGTAGACCACTCAGCAAAACAGTATCATTTGTTACTATTGAAAAATTATAATGGTGAAATAATATGAAAGGTATAGCGGGTAGAGCGATGAGGGGACTTCCAGTAGGAGCCCGTATGGAATGCATTGATAATACTGGTGCTAAAATAATTCAAATTGTAATGACTCCAAAGCTTAAGGGTACACATAGACGTTATCCTAAGGCAGGAGTTGGAGATATGGTTATTATAAGTGTTAAAAAAGGAGCTGCTGACATGAGACGACAACTTCTTAGAGCTGTAATTGTGCGTCAGAAAAGACCATTTAGAAGATCTGATGGAACAATGGTTCAATTTGAAGATAATGCCGCAGTAATAGTAACAGAAACAGGAGAAACAAAAGGATCTATGATAAAGGGACCTGTTGCATTAGAAGCAGCAGAACGATACCCAAAGATCGCTTCAAATGCATCTATAATAGTATGAGTTGATAGAAATGATGTCAGAGAAACCAAGAAAACAGAGAAAAAAAATGTTCAACGCACCTCTTCATATAAAGAGGAAATTTATGGGTGCTCATCTTGAAGAAAATCTTTTATTAAAATATGATAAAAGAGCAGTACCTGTTGTGAAAGGAGATGCCGTTAGAGTAATGAGAGGAAGTTTTAAGGGCCATGAAGACAAAATTGTTAGAGTAAATGTAAAAAAAAGATGTATCGAAATTGAAGGCATAACAATGTCTAAAGCAGATGGAAACAAAATCGCAAAACCTATTCATTCAAGTAATGTAATAATCACAAAATTAAATCTAACTGATAAATGGAGAAGAAAAAAACTTGAAAGAGGCCTTTCAGAAGATGCTAAAAAAGAAATTGAAGCAGAAGCAAAGGAACAGATTAAAATCGCAGAAGAAGAGATGAGAAAAAAAGAAGAGGAAGCCAAAGCCCTAGAAAAAGAGGAAGAGGAATCTGAAGAACAAAAAGAAAAACCAACACAAAAACAAGACGGTGAAAAACCAAAATCTAAGGCAGAAAAAAAACCTGCTCCTAAAGCAGAAACCGATAAAGAAGAACCAAAAAAGAAAGAAAAAACTGAAAAAAAACAGACAACAAAGTCACCTGAAAAGAAAACAACCAAAAAGACACCTGCAAAAACTACAAAGAAAAAGGAGGATAAAAAATGAGTAAACATTTAAAGAGACTAAATGCTCCAAGAACACTGCAACTTCATAGGAAGGAAGAAACTTGGACTGTTAAATCATCACCAGGTCCACATACAATAGAAAAATCAATACCGCTCGGCCTTGTTATTAGAAACTATTTAAATCTTGCTGATACCTTAAAAGAAACAAAAAGAATCATATCAAATGGTGAGGTTCTAGTTGACGGAATTATTAGAAAAAATCATAAGTTTCCCTGCGGATTTATGGATGTAATCTCAATTCCAAAAATAAAAAAAGATTATCGAGTTTTATTTAATATACGGGGTAAATTAATACTTATCCCAATATCATCAAATGAAGCTACTTGGAAATTATGTAGAATAGAAAATAAAACAATTGTAAAAGGAAAAAAAATACAAATCAATCTCCATGATGGTAAGAATAAACTCGTAAAAAAAGATGAATATAAAACCGGTGATGTTTTAAAAATATCTTTTAGGGATGAAAAAATAGATGACATCTTTAGATTTGAAAAAGGAACAATATCAATGATTATCGGTGGTAGCCATATTGGAGAGGTAGCAAATATTGAAGATATTGAAATTATCCCTTCTTCAAAACCAAATCTAACAAAAATGAAAGGAAAAAATGATTTTTCGACACTTCAAAAGTATGTATTTCCAATTGGTAAGACAAAACCTGCAATAGAGCTCCCTGAGGTGAAAATACAATGAGCGCTGAAAAAACCAAAGTGACAAAGAAAAAACAAACAAAGAAAAAAACCAAGCTAAATCCAGAGAAGAAGAAAGGCCTTTATTCTCCAAGAATTGAAAAGGTAACAATTAACATAGGAGTTGGTGAAGCAGGTGAACGGCTAAAAAAAGCAGAAACTGTACTACAAAACATAACTGGTCACAAACCCGTAGAAACCCTTTCCAATACTACTAACAAGGATTGGAGTATTAGAAAACAGATGCCGATTGGATGTAAGGTAACTCTTAGAGGAAAAGATGCCCATGAGTTTTTAAAAGAAGCATTGAATACTAGAGAAAATAAGATGGCGGATTATTCATTTGATGATCAGGGTAATCTATCATTTGGTATACCTGATCATACCCTTTTTAAGACTCAAAAATACGATCCAAACATTGGCATATTTGGAATGGATATATCAATAACCATGGAAAAACCAGGTTATAGAATTAAACGAAGGCGAATTGCAAGAAGAAAGATTCCGCATCGATATATGGTTGCAAAAGAAGAAACCATGAAATTCTTCTCTGAAACATTTAAAGTGGAGGTAATTGCGTGAAAATAAAGGTCAAACAGAAGAGCTATGGTAGAATCAAAGGGTGCGAAAGATGCGGAAGAAAAAGGGGGCTTATAAGAGCATATGGTCTGCATATGTGCAGACAATGCTTTCGTGAAAAAGCTGAAGAAATGGGATTTAGAAAATACTCTTAGGAGGCTTAGATTTAAATGTTAAATGATCCACTAGCAAATGCATTGTCCGCAATGAAAAACGCTGAAATAAAAGGAAAAGGTACATGTAAAATCCAACCATCTTCAAAACTTATAGGTGGAATTTTAGATCTATTAAAAAAGAAAGGATACATTGGAGGTTTTGAATATATTAACGATGGGAAAGCAGGTGTTTTTCAAGTTCAGCTCACTGGAAATATAAATAACTGTGGCGTAATTAAACCCAGATATCCTATAAAAAGAGATGAGCTGGACGAATGGGAATCAAGATATCTTCCTGCACAACATTTTGGACTATTAATTCTAACAACAACAAAAGGAATTGTTTCCCAAAATGAAGCAAGAAAAAATGGAATCGGAGGAAAACTACTAGCTTATGTTTATTAACGACAGGGTGATTAATTTATGGTTAGGACAAAAGCAGTAAAAGAACAAATAAAAATTCCCGATGGTGTTACAGTGACAATTGAAAATAACTTACTAACAGTTAAAGGGGAAAAAGGTGTACTCAAAAGGATATTTTACCATCCTAAAATAAATATAAAGATAAATAACAATTCAATAGAAGTAAATGGAAAAGATGTAAGACGAAAAGATTTTGCATTAATAGGAACAATTGTTGCACACTCAAAGAATATGATTAAAGGCGTTACAGAAGGATTTGAATATAAAATGAAAACTGTTTTTTCCCATTTTCCTATAAAAACTTCTGTTGAGGGAAATGAATTTATTATTCAGAATTTCCTTGGAGAAAGAGCTGCAAGAAGAGCAATAATTCTTGAAGGAGTAAACATAGAAATCAAAGGCGATGACGTAACTATACAAGGGATAAACAAGGAGAAAGTCGGACAGACTGTGGCAAATATTGAAAGAGCTACTTCAGTGAAAAGACGAGATACTCGTGTATTTCAAGATGGCGTATATAGAATCAGCAGAGGGGGTAGGTAGAAAAATGGCAAAAAAAGATGTTATCAATGATTTTACAAAAATACAGGGAGTTGGCAAAGCAAAAGCTGAAGCTCTTTATAAAAAAGGGTATGATTCACTTGAAAAACTTAAAGGAGCAAATATTAAAGATTTAACAAAAGTTGAAGGAATCACTGAAAGTATTGCAAAAAATATAAAGGATCAGTTTAAAGAAAAACCACAGTTAACAAAACCTAAAGCACCTAAAAAAGAGAAAGTTGAGGAAACTAAACCAGAAAAGACTACAGAATTAAAACAAAAACCTGAAAAGGAAATTGAGAAAAAAGAAAAGGCAAAGAAAGAGGAGATAACTAAAGCTCCAAAAAAAGATGAAGAAGAAGTTGGAACTGAAGAGGAAGAAGAGAAGTATAAAGTTAAAAAGAAACCAAAACATAGTAAGGAAATCAAAGAGAAATTAATATTAAGAAAACAAATTAAGAGGAGAACTCCAGATTTTTTAAGAGAAGAATGGTTTAGATATAAGAAATTATCAAAAAATTGGCGTAAACCTGATGGTATATCATCAAAGATGAGGAGAAATTATAAATATAGACCTAGCAAGGTTAGAGTGGGATTCAGAGGGCCAAAGGAAGTACGAGGTCTTCATTCATCTGGTTTTGAAGAAGTAACTGTAAACAATGTTAATGATCTTGAAGGAATAGATCCAAAAAAACAAGCAGCTCGAATTGGTAGTTCAGTTGGAACTAAAAAACGTATAGACATTGAAAAGAAAGCAGATGAACTTGAAGTTAGAATACTTAACCTATAAGAAGGTGAAAGATGACTGATTTAAGAAATCAACGAAGAATGGCTGCATCAATACTTAAATGTGGTGTATATAGAGTATGGATGGATCAGGACAGACTGGATGAGATTGCAAAAGCAGTAACAAAAGAAGACATTAGAATTCTTATAAATGGAAAAGCAATAACTGCAAGACAAATCAAGGGAATCTCAAGTGGAAGAAACAAGTTTAATCAGAAACAAAAGGAAAAAGGTCGCAAGCGAGGTCATGGTTCTAGAAAAGGGGCAAAGTATGCTCGGCTACCTAAAAAGGAACGCTGGATGCGTACAATTAGGTCTTTAAGAAAATATCTAAAATCTCTCAGAGAAGAAAATCAAATTGATAAAACAACCTATCGTAAATATTACAGGAAAGCAAAGGGTGGTGAGTTCAGAAGCAAACATCATCTTCAGACTCACCTAATTTCTGATGGAATTTTAAAGGAGGGCAAACAATGAGCCAAGGACCGCGATATCATGTTAAACCTAGGAGACGACGCGAAGGAATAACAGATTATAGAAAGAGACTTAAGTTACTTAGGTCTGGAAAAGTAAGAGTAGTTGTAAGAAAATCAATAAAAAATACACAGATCCAGCTTATTGAATATAAGCAAGAAGGGGATAATATTCTTGCTACAGCTAACTCAAGTGAATTAAAGAGTAAATACAATTGGAAATTTTCAACTGCTACGACTCCAGCTGCTTATTTAACTGGTTTTCTTGCAGGTACAAGAGCAAAAAATAAGGGTATAAGTGAATGTGTGCTTGACACTGGACGACATCCTCCGATTACTGGTTCAAAAATTTTTGCTTCTGTAAAAGGACTTGTTGATGCGGGTATTGAGTGTAAACATAGTGAAGTGAAAATACCAAGTGAGGATAGAATTATGGGTAAACATTTGACTAAGGATATTATGCCTGCTATAACTGATACGAAAAGTAAAATTTCAGGAGGCAAATAATGGCAATGAGAAGAAGAAATGTTAATAAATCACAATCTACACCAATAAACTGGGATCCCAGAACTAAGCTTGGGAAATTGGTGTTAAGTAAACAAGTAACTACTATGAGCGATGCATTGAAAACAGGTCTACCCGTAAGAGAACCTGAAATTGTGGATATTTTACTTCCAGAAATAAATGATGAAGTAATAGATGTTAATATGGTCCAACGTATGACTGACTCCGGAAGAAGAGTAAAATTTGTAATAACTGTTGCTGTCGGTAATAAAGATGGATTTATTGGATTTGGCCAGGCTAAGGGAAAAGAAGTTGGCTCAAGTATCAGAAAAGCAATTGATACTGCAAAATTAAATATTATTGAGATTAAACGTGGATGTGGTTCTTGGCAATGTGGATGTGGAAAACCACATACTGTTCCATTCACAGTTAAAGGAAAAAGTGGATCTGTTGAGATTACGCTGAAACCTGCCCCTAGAGGAATCGGTCTTGCTACAGGAAGTGTAGCAAAAAAGATTCTTACACTTGCTGGAATAAAAGATTGTTGGGCTTTTACAAGAGGTAAAACAAAAACAACTGTTAATTATTCAAAATCAGTATTTAACGCACTTGAAAAAAACGCAGATATGCGTGTTATGCCCGAAGCCGTAAAATTCGTTGGTATAAAATCAGGAAGTATAGAACCTATTGTAGAAAAACAACCCATAGAATCATCTCAAAAGGAGGCTGCATAAAATGACATATGCAGCAATTAGAGTTCGAGGAATAATAAATATAAAACCTGACATTAGAAAAACATTACAACTTTTAAATTTAACAAGAGTAAATCATTGTGTACTCCTTGAAGAAAAACCAAGTATAAAAGGCATGCTTCATGTATCAAAAGACTACATTACCTGGGGTGAGGTAGAAAAAGATGTATTAGAAAAGCTAATGATTACAAGGGGAAAACTTGAAGGAGATAAGGAATTTACAGAAAAACATCTAAAATCTTCCACATCATATAATAGTTTAGATAAACTTTCTCAAGCAATAATTGATAATAAAATCAAATACAAAGATATCCCCAACATAAAACCAATCTTTAGGCTCAATCCTCCAAAAAATGGTTATGAGGGGATTAAGAAATCCTATGTAAATAAAGGTGCACTCGGTTATCGTGGTAAAGATATAAATAAACTTATTGAAAGAATGATATAAAAATCATTGAAATTTCCAAAAACCTTTTATATAAGAGCTGTTTTATTTAATCTAGGAAGAGGGGTATATATGGAAGAGACTTTATATAATATAGAGATTCATAAGGAGTCAAATGGGTATCTTGGCAGATTATTTTCAGATGTTGATGGTATGAAAGAGTTTAAGAATGAATTCTTAGACCAACTTTTAAGAGATATAACAATTGATATGCAACTCGCCCTTGAGGAATTCTCCAATAGATCGGTTGAATTTTCAGAAACTCAGGAGGGAACCAGACACTAAAGTTTCCAGTACTTCCGAATGTAAAAATCTACCAAAGAAACAACCATTTCCTTGAAGAAAAAATGCACTCAAAAACCCCAACTTTTTATCTAAATGTCTTAATCAATTTTACCAAGGAACAAATCTTTTTCCCTCTTACAAAAATTGGTACCAAAAACCTCAGTAATCTGTTTTAACTCCTGATAACTGATGATTTTCCTTCTAATATTTCCAATAAAAGCTCTTGCAGCAACATCTGCCTTATCTTCTAAAAAAAATATGTTCTTCCCATACATTTTAACCCTGCAAATAGTAGGAAAATACTTCTTCAAAGTCATATACCTTCTATTCGTACAATTATCAGAATAAACCGCATACCCATCAACTAATATCTTCTGTAAAAGCTCCAATGTTTTCCCACGTAAACCCGGCCATCCACAAGGTTTACTAGGAAGATCCTTTGCTATCCTATAAATAGTATCCCTATTTATATTGAGTTCTTTTGCTACCTGATATTTAGATTTTCCACTTTTAATTTTCCTAGTAATCCATGCTTTTTTAGCTGGAGAAAGTTGCCTTGATTTTCCTACAACCATCAATCAAGAGGTTAAAAGGATGTATAAAAAGTTGGTATTGTCCTTGAAAATAGCGCATAATTAAATAGAGGATATTACATTACTTT
>CAZHIY010000022.1:0-14783 GCA_964533085.1 uncultured Thermoplasmatales archaeon
GGAGAAATCAAATAGTCCTTTATAAACCAACTCTAGATTGATGGGGTGCCTTTTTACAGAACCTTTAAATAATAAAATAGGAATTGTTATACTATTGGGAGGTAAAAATATGAAGAAAGTTCTAATATTAAGTACGCTGGTAGCTATATTGATTGTTTTAGGTGGATTATCACCCAGTATTTGTTCAAAAGACATTGAACCAGTTCAAATAAGCCAGAATAGTGAAATGATACCTGTTGAGGTTAACCGGTATTATGGCCAACAATCTGAAACAATCCAATCAGAGTTAAGTTATGAAGAGGCGGAAGAATTAACAGAAATTTTAACACTTCTTAACGAAGCAATAAAAAATAATGACGAGGGCGCCATCGATCAATTTGAAAAGATACTTAACGAAAAAGGAATATTTGGAGATAATTATCAAAAATTTTTCTCCCAAAATACCTATATTGAAATGATGAAAACCTTCAGATTAAATCATTTAGCAAAATATCTAGGTATTCTAAATGATGATAATATCTCAAATTCATTGTGTTTTTTCAATGCAGTAGGAAACGGAACAATAGTCTTTGCTCTTGGTGTGAGAATGTATGAGGCAATTGTTCGGATAGTTGAAAACCAAACAAGTGTTATAGCCGCTCTAATTTTATTCATAGCATTATTACCATTATTATTAACTGTCGTTATTTTTACAAGTTTGATACCGTTTAGAATCTTGATGTCTGAGGGAATAGTAGTTATGTATAAAGGAAAGATATCTAGCATAGGATTGCAAGGTCGTAAAAGACTTGATGTCGAGGGTGATGATGTTGCTGTAAATATTAGTTGGTTTACAGGAATTACACTTAACCTACTGTTTACTGAGAATCGGTTTACGTTTGTATCGGGTATTGCTCTGAAGGTAGAAGAATCAGATTATTAATCTAAATCAACCCTTAAAAAGCAATGGTTTGAAGGATTGATAGTTCCTCTCTAAGAAATCTCAATTTACTAAATTCTGGTTTAAAATTTTTATTTAAACTCGGATAGTACATCTTCAAAATAGGATCCAAGATTTATAAGGTCTTCAACTGGTCTGCCTTTTAGGTACACCTCGAAAAACATTAGTTCAAATGCTTTTGTAATATTTACCATACGTTTGGGTTCAATTGTTCCAAAACCTAGAAGTCTTGGTGGAATCAAAGGCACAAGATGATTTAGTAGAATTCCTACATCTGTGAAAGCATAATGAGTTGAACCGTTGATTTGAACCTTATATGCATCTCCATATAACTTGTTCCACATCTCTTGAACATTTACATCATTGAAACGGTTTTCTGCTATCATTAGCATAAAAGGTTTTTGGAGTCCTTCTGGAATATGATCGATATAGAAAACACCATCTAAAGTAAGTCCACAAAGAAATCTTTCATCTTCATAACAGCAAATAGATGTTGATGCACCACCAAAGGAATGACCATACATACCGATCTTTGACAAGTCAAATCGGCCTTGTAAGTCTGGATCAGAGATGTTCATCTCTGTTATAGTATCTAATACAAATTTTGCATCCTCTACGACACTACGAATGCCCAGATCACCTGATGAGTTTTGTGCAACGTATATTTTTCTTCCATCGGGAAATACGGTTATTCCTGAAATATATGGGTGATTAATTGATGCGACAATAAAACCGTTACTTACAATATCCTCTACTAAGGATGTATAAATTTGATACACACCATTATAACCAGGTGAAAAAATAATTACTGGATACATATCTTCTTCTTCTGACACGGAAACCTCATTTTTCCCATGAGGACGAACGAATTTATAGGCATTATCTGGTATTATTAAAAGTGGTACTGGAGACCTTCCCATAAGCCATGCAAAGGTAGGTTCATCCATATAATCGACCTTTGGTTCTTTGATTTCCTTATCAATTGGGTACCATAATCTTATCATCATCTCTCTAAAATCATCAGGGTCTTCTGGAGTGAACTCTTCTAGTCTACTTTCATCTATTAGATGCATATCTTTCACACCGACACCGTATACCCCAGTCAGCTTCGGAAGAAAAGATGCTTCATATTCACCTCGAATGTAAAGTATTTTAATTTTTAGGCCAAAGATAGTTGCCTTAAAACCTGTTTCATTATAATCTAAAAATCCTATGAAACGAAAGGAGTCGCCATTGGTTTTTAAGATACCAATTAGTAAACCATTTAAGAATCGACCTTTAAGAGCTCCAAAGGAGCTGTTATCAAAACTATTCCATTCACCAAAGAAATATCCAACTGAGGAACGCCTCCCAAAGTTTATATTTCCCCAGATATATCCATCTGAGTAATCTTTATTTTTGCCCCAGGAGCCTTGAAAATTACCATCAAACCATTCATCAGAATTATTTATTGATTTATCATATGTTTTTTCTCTTTCTAAAAATGAAGCTGATGCAAATATATTACATGTTATTAGAAAAACAATTACTAGAATTGATAAAATGTGATTTTTTTTAAAATATTTTTTTGGTATCGTATTATTTGCCTTCCTATAAACAACTAATTATAAAATAATGATAGATAATATTTAAAGATATGGTTTGAAAATAATTATTTTGTAATTGTTAAATATCTAAAATATTATTCCAATTGATAGTTTAAGTGATAATATGAAAGTCATTCTAAGAGTTGTTTCTCAAAAAGGATTTTGTCATTTGAATCATAAGCCTGGTGATGAGATAATTGTATCTGAAAGTGGTATTGAAGGTAAGATTTGCCTTCATGCTCTCTACAGCATTCTTCCAAAGGCATTTGCAATTTTATATGGTGCAAAGTTTCCATGGCTTAAAGAGGGACAGAATCCAAGGCATGCTTGTCCAGATGCTGAAAATCCAGTGATATTTGAACTGGAAAGAATTGAATAAAAATTGAGTAATTTTTTACAAATTCGGCAGAAAATCCATATTCTAAATCATATCAAACAGATTTTACATAAACATTTTTAAGGAATATTTATATTAATATAAATTATAACAATTAATATTTGAGAGAGGTATAAAAAATGCATTATATCATGTTTAGAAAATTTTTTGTTTTTACATTCGTTGTTTTATTTGTTGTGATAAGCTCTTTACCTGGTATTTCCAGTAATAGTGAACTTTTTTCTGTTGATGCAATAAAAGGTTTGAATCCACCAACAGTAAAAATCAATATCGAACCATACACAGAAATTTTTGAAGGAGACATAATTGATTGTGAAATCACAGGAGATTCAACAATTCTTCATTGGCAGATAAATGATGAAGGCTTTCACAGCACATTCTTTGGAGATGACCCAGTAATTTTTAATCCTGAACCCACGCCTCTAGATGACAAGTTTGTAAATCTTACCGTTTATGCTGAAAACGAAAATGGTTCTGATTCAGATACAGTTAAAGTAAAACTATTTAGAATATTTTTTGGAGATATCCATTGGCATACTGTTTTTTCAGATGGAGATTTTGAAATAGATAAGATGTACAAAAATGCAGTTGAGGATAATTACCTTGATTTTACAGCATGTACTGACCATGGTGAACTTCTTGACGGAATTTCAACTATATTTGGAGGGGTTAGAGAATGGGACGTTATAAAAACGTTTATTGAAAAACTACTTGGTTTTTCCGAATGGCAGGTTATGAAGGACAAGTGTATTGAGTATTATGATCCAGGTAGTTTTACAACCCTTCTTGGTTTTGAGTGGACAGCTGCCCAATGGAGCCTGGGGGGTAAGGAGTGGACACCTAATGGTTGGGAGGATGTCGGTCATATTAACTTCTATTATAGAGACGTATATCCTGAAGCTCGGGAATTTGCTTTCTACCAGAAATTAAATTACGACAGCATCCTAAAAACAATGGCAAAGGAACATGACAAAGGTCTTTTAAACATCGGTTATCCGCATCATCCACTGGGAAGAGCAAGTAGTTATAATTTCACAACAAACTTTACGTTTTTAGCAGATGAAATCAAACATAAATGCTGCAGGGATAAGATACTTCGGGGTGTTGAAGTGTTCAGTAGATGGGGTAACTCGATTGGTGAGTTCACACCGGGTGTGCCCTGGCTGTGGCCGTACAATTTGAGTCAATTCACAAACCAAACTGATTCTTGGGTGGAAAACGCTTGTTGGGAATGGAGCAATGATGAACTCAAAGATCAGAAATTTGTTTTCATTGCCAGTAGTGACACACATGATTATGATAGACCGGGTAGTGCGGAATTTGATGTAAGCTATTTAGGAAAACCTTCTGGTATTGTTGCAGTTTATGCTGTTCATAACACACGAGCAGAGGTTTGGGACGGCCTAAATAATTGCAACAGCTATGCAACCCAGCTTCTTAAGATTAGAGCAAACGTTAGATTGGATGGTAATTTCTGTAATGGTAGATGGATAAACTGCAGCTCCCCTCTAAAGATTAGAATCTCTGCTCATTCTACCTTTTCTGGAAATGATAGTAGTGGAAAACGCATGTGGCCGCATGGTTACTTACCAGACGAACTTGACTATCCTATAACGGATATTTGGCTTGTAAAGAAGGATAGGGATCGCGGACGTCCCTGGTGTAAAGTAATAAATCATACAAAACCAGATTCCAATATGGTTGTTGTAGAATTTGAGGATTCCAACGTTCAGCCAAATGATTTCTATTGGGTAGCAATTAAACAAAAGGGACAAAAGCTTATGCCAGAAAACGGTGATGAGTTCATAGCTTACATTGGACCATTTTTTATAAATAATGTTACCTAGGAGTACTCTGTATCAATAAATTTTTTTTTTGTAAAAATGTCAATTTAGAAAAATATCAAATAGACCATTGCTACTTTTGTAATTATTTAATATTAGAATTTTCACAACATAACTTTATTTATATGTTGTTAATATATATACAGAGTGGAAGGGATATGAAAGCAAATAGAAAATTTATAGAAGATAATGAAGGAATTTCTGCAGTTATTGGTGTAATTCTCATGGTTGCAATAACTGTTGCTATTGCAGCTACTACTTTCATATATATGACCGGTATGCTGGGTGCACCCGAAACTGAAAAAGAAAATGCAGCTATAGCAGTAATAACAGATAATGGTAAAATTAAAATTACACTGATAAAAGGTGGTGATAATATACCTAGTACAGGTTATGCATTTTCAAATTCTGTTGTAATTAGGTGTAATGGGCCAGCACTTGATGAATCCGGTCTTGCTGGTGGTAATATTGGTTGGGATATTGGTGAAAGTTTGTTTATCGGTGACGCAGTTCCTACCTTGGCTGATGTTGGTTCACATGTCACACAACTTCCAGCAGGTGATTATGCTGTTACTATTACAATTATTGAAACAGTGATTTACGATGATACTTTAACAGTAATATAAAAACACCCGTGACAATACTTTTATCTATTTTTAGTTAATTCATAACTTGAGGAGAGGGCAATTGAACGAAAATGCCATGGTTTTTGCTGTAATTCTTATTGTAAGTATTCTATTTTTCTCGGGTTGTACTGATTCAAAACAAGATAATAATTCACCAAATTTTGAAAATGAAGCAGACAAAACAGTACCAAAGGTAGAAAAATGGGGAATCTATAAATTTAATCTACAAACTGAGGATGTAAGCTTAATTTATAGTTCTCAAAATGAAATTGAAGGTTTAAAGTTTGATAAAGAAAACGAAAACTTTGTCTTTTGCCAAAAAATTGGAGGCGAAGGAGATGAGCATCGGGAGATATGTACACTTAGGTTGGATGGAGGGAACTATAATAGGCTTACAAATAATTCTTATTGGGATCTCTATCCCGCATGGTCGCCTGATGGTACTCAATTAGCCTTTCTTTCCTTCCGGGAGGACGATCTAGATATATATAAGATGGATGTTGATGGAAGTAACATAAATAAGCTATTTGATTCTGGTTTTCATGATGCAGATATACATTGGGAGACAAATAAAATCGTCTTTACCTCAAATAGTAGCATATGGATGATTAATGAGGATGGAACAAACCCTGTACAGATCACTTTCCCTCCTAAACAGGGACAGTGGGGCAATGTAAATCTTCCATTTGGAGATTATGATCCACGAATAAGTCCGGATGGGCAAAAAATTGTTTTTAGCCGTTTGGAAAACGATAGCAGCGTTCATGGTAATTACAACCTTTTTATTATTAACATCGATGGTTCTGCTGAGACACGTTTGACAAGTACTGGGTATAGTCAAGGTCTTTCAAGTTGGTCCAATTTTGGCGATCGAATTCTCTATATTGTAGCAGCAATAGATGATGCAGGAAAATATGATATCTATATTATGAACTCTGATGGAACACATAATCGTGATATCACCCCTGATTATTTTCCAAATGATTTTCTCTGCCGTTCAGCAGTTTTTTCAAATGATGATAACATTATATTTTTTATTGGAGAATGGTGGGAATAACTGTGATTCTTTTTGTTGTAATTGGTTAAAATCTATCTATATTCACCGGTGATGTATTCTTTTAAAATTTTATGAATAAAATAAAGAATTAAATATGATATTTGTATTATGTAAAAATAATTTACAAGTCTGTAAAATAATTTTACACTAGTGTAAAAAAATTTTACAGTACTAAAATCAAAATTTCATAGTGAAAATATGTTTAAAGATATATTTGGGGGAAGTCCAGAAACAAAGATATTAGACTTTTTAGCTGATAATCCAGACCGTGATTATTCGATATCAGAAATTGCTAAACACGCGCAGACTAGTAGGCCAACTGTTTATAAAATGAAGGATTTATTTTTAAAAAAAGGATTGATGGTTCAGACAAGAAATCAAGGAAATTCTCAAATGTTCAAATTGAATATTGATAATCCACTTGTTCAATTGATTTTAAAATTTGATTTTGAAATAGCAGAGAGTATTGAATGTTTTATATCACAAGAATCAGTCAAGAAATATTCATCTAAAATTTTTAAATCAAATAAAAACGCATCAAAAAATAAAACAGTTATGTCTCACTTGAGAATAAGATGAATCTATTTTAGCTATGTGTGATAATAATATATTTAAGATAAGTTGTCTGTTGCGGTGAGTTAAAAAATAAATTTATAAAAAATAATAATTCGTCAAATAGATCTGATTAGTTTTGTAGTTTAGAAAATAATAAAATCCAAAGAAAAGACTCTAAATTTATTCTTTTTATTATATGGATGGACTGTAAAAAAATTTTACAGCACTGTAAAATATTTTTACACCACTGTAAAATAATTTTACACTCTAAATTCATGTCATATTAGTAAAAAAATCAGTTTGAGACATGTTTGAAGATTGTTAGCAAACAAAAATATTATACTTTACACACATCATTCTGATTAATACAATCAATTAGTTTTTAAAAAAAAAATTCAAGCTTTAAATAAAGATTAGATGCTAACAATTGCTAAAATAGCTTTAATGAAGTCTTTAGCAAAAATTATATATTACAATTTTATAAATATAGTTACATAGGATAAATAAAATGAGAGATAATACACTTAAAAAAGTATCAATTGTAATTATACTTTTATTTATTGGTTCAGCCAGCTGTATAAATGGTATCGGTGTAAAAAATATATCAGATCAAATTCTTCCTCGCGGCGATCCATATTTTATAATGCTTAGTGACTATACTGATGGTGCAGGAGACGAAAACTTGTGGGCACTTCAACTAAGATTCGATAGTGTTCTTGGTATCGTTGAAAGTGAATTTGATAATAAATCCTTACCCCTCTTAACAGATCAATGGGTTGAATTAAGAATTAACATTGACCTTAACAATGACTGGATGGAGATATATTACAACGGAGAACTTTTACACGAAAAGAAATGGTCAGCAGGGCCTGATAACACGGGGGAAGGAATTGTAAACATTAGTGCAGTTAATCTATTTAGTGACTCTACAAACTCTGTTTACTTTGACGATTTTTCCCTTGAGGAGGTTGGAGGTGGAAGTTTATGGTCTGATAACTTCGATTCATACGAGGATGGAAGCTCCATTCATGGTCAAGGTGGTTGGAAGGGCTGGGATAACGATCCAGATTTCACCGCTTATGTTAGTTCTATTGTAAATCGCAGTTCTCCGCACTCGTTGGATATCAAGGCTGGTTCAGACATTGTACATGAATATTTTGGCAATTATACAGGTGAGTTTGTGTATACTGCATGGATATATTTCCCTGAGAACACTTCGCCCCTGGCACCAAAAATTACTGGTCCTGAGAGTGGGGGGGTTGGAGAATATTTTGAATATGATTTTGTAACAACTGATCCTGATTTAGATGATGTATGGTATTTAATCGAATGGGGTGATGGTGAGTTTGAGAATTGGATTGGACCATTTGCATCTGGTGAAGAGGTAACAATAGGTCACGTATGGTTTGAAAAGGGTGAATATGAAATAAGGGCAAAGGCAAGAGACATTCTTAAATTTGAAAGTGAGTGGTCTGAGCCTTTCAGTGTTATAATTAGCAATCCGCCGGATGCACCAACTATAGATGGTCCTCCAAGTGTTAAGAAAGCTGTGGAATATGAATTTTCATTTTATTCGATGGATCCGGATGGGGACGATGTCAAGTATCTTATTGACTGGGGTGATAACATTAATGAATCAACTGATTTCTATTCCTCAGGAACTGAGGTTAAGATAATTCATTCTTGGGCAAAGAAAGGTAGCTATACTATAAATGCTAAGGCAACTGATATTTACGATGCTGAGAGTGGGTGGTCAAACTTTTTAATAAATGTACCTAAAAACAAAGTATCTTTTTTCGAACTCAACCTGATAAATTGGCTTTTTTATCAGTTTCCAAATGGATTTTGGTTATTAAGATATTTAATTGGACTATAAGAATTCTAACCTATCTCTTTTTATTATTTTATCTAATTTATCCCATCAGATATTCTTTTATGTTTGAATTGTATTGTACTAATTGAAATAAATTTGTTGGGGCAAAGAAATAATATGATGTGTAAGATATGTGGCGTAAACCAAACCTATAATTTTGATGGAGTCTGTGATGACTGTAAGTTTTCAATAATTTCTAATGAGGATATCCCGCCTAATTTTGAAAATAATTGAAAAAGAATTTTATAACAAAACTTTATTTATTTAAAATTTATTCATAGTTTGAGGAGAAGAAAGATGAAGGATAAAATTAAAAAGTTTGATAATATTTTTAATTGTCCTAAATGCAATAAGACCCTCTGGCAATATTCAATACTTAAGGATGGAACAAAGGTATGTCCGGAGTGTTATGAAGATTGTGTCAAAGAGGAAAATGAAAAAACATCAAAAAATCAAGAGTATATCGATAAAAAATCTAAAGAATTAATTGATAAAGGTTTATCTGAACTTATATTCAATTTTTTTGAAAAAGTATATAGCGACAATCCAAACGAGGATGAAATAAAAAAACTTTGGAAACTTTTTAAACTAAAATATAGCTTGGAAATTGAATATGATTCATTTTTTAAGATTATTTCCGGTATTTATGAATCTGATAGGGAACATAAGGAGTTGGAATCTTTTGAGCAAAATCTTATGGATGAAGGTCCAGCTGTCGAAACAAGTAAATATGAATGTGTTATCTGTAAATCAGTAATAGATAAAGAGACATATGAGTCTTCAAATAGCAATTTTGGCAAGGCATTATGTTCAGAGCATCAAGGAAATGAATTCCAGCGAAATCTTTTTTTTGCTTTGAAAAAACGAGGAATTCCGTGTGAATTTGAAGCCTATGATGGATTTAGGCATGTAGATATTGCGATCCATGATATCAGGCTTTATATTGAGGTTGGTGAAACATTGAGTCCTATTGATCCTAAACAGTTTTTGGATGATTTGAAAAAAGATAGTTACTCAAGTCAGGGTAATTATCAAACTAGAAGAGTTAATAATGAATTTATTGATGGTCATCTTGATGAGATTGCTGATACCATAAAAGAGGTATATATTAAAGGAAAGTTTTTTTAATGATTTAAAAAAGTAGTAGTCAAACTCATTGATAATATTTAGACCATAAATAATTGATTTTTAGTATAGGTACAACATAATCTTAATATTGTATCAATCAACTCTTTGTTTTACTCTTGCTTGGAGAATAAATTAATATAGTTGTTCATATCTTCATATATTATGGTTCGAAAAAGTGAACATATGTTCGAAAAAGTGAATATAACACCTTTGGGTATACAGATTTTAATCTTCCTGGCACGTAATCCAGAGAAACAATTTTATTTAAGAGAGATAGCTAAAACAATTTACAAAAGTGTTGGTGGCACACATAAAGTCTTGAAATCCTTATACTCAATGAATTTAATCACAGAAAAGAAAAGTGGAAAAAACCTTTATTATGAGATAGATCAAAAGAATCCTTCAATTAAGAGTTTTAAAATATTTATGACAATAAATGAACTAAGCAAATTAGTAAATAATTTAAAAGAGACTTCTACAAAAATCATCCTTTTTGGAAGTTGTGCTACTGGAGATGATACTGTTGACAGCGATATAGATCTACTTGTTTTAACAAAATATAGAGATGAGGTAAAAGGTATAATAAAAAAAGACAAGTTTTCAAGAAAGATTCAAGCAATTGTAATAGACTCTGCAGAATTTTTAAAATTAAAAGATAAGGACAAGGCCTTTTATCAAGAAATAAAAAAAGGGATTACCTTATGGGATGAGCTGAATGAATGAGTTTGAACGCTGTGTAAAGAAAAGACTTTTAATTAAAATCAATTCGACAGAAGAAATGATACAAAAGGAAATTACAAATTCTAGATATGACCTTGATCGTAGTAAAGGCAGTATAAAAAATAAGGATTATAAATGGGCAGCAGTACAGGCTTATTATTCAATATTTCATGCTGCAAAGGCTTTGGTACTTAAGAAGAGCTATCGTGAAAAAAGTCATTATTGTCTTCTAGTTGCTCTTATAGAGTTATATGTAAAGAAAGATTTGTTAGATCCGGAAATGGCTGATAATTTTGAGATTTGTATGAACCTTAGACATGATGCAGACTATGGTTTGATATATGACCAAGAAAGCGCTGAGACAGCAGTTAATTATGCTGAATCATTTTTAAATAATACATTAATAACTATTAAATGAATTATAATTTTGATAAGAAATAACCAGGTGATTATTGAAAAAATGAAGAATATAGATAAAAAATTCTTAGAAGAATTAAAATTGGCAAAGAGAACAGAAAAGACACTTAAAAAATACGAACATGGAGATTTTAAACAAAAAAGTGTAAAGAAGTTTTTAGAAGAACTTGAAAAATGGTAAGAGAAGTTGCTTATAGTGATGAGTTCAAAAGTAAAATAATAAAGTGTGATCCATACTTAAAAGTAAAAAAACAGATTGAGAAGATTATTAACAATCAGGATAATTTATTTTTTTCAATTCCTTTAAAATAATCATCTCTTAATTTATCTATATCTTTTATTATTGGAATGGTTAACCCTTTTTCAATCAGCTCGTCAAATCTTTCTCCGACCCATGTTATCCAAACATCTTCTCCATTGTTTTTAATCTGATTTATCAGTTCATTTGCTATTATAGTCCAGTCTAATCCTTTCTTGATTAGTTCGATGCAGTCTTCTAAATCTCCAGGTCTTTCTGTCATACTTTTAAATAAAAATATATCCTCGTTTGAACATTTATGAACAATAATATTTTTCAATTTTTGTACTACATCTGATCTTTTTATCATGTCTTTTGACAAAATAATTTTTTACAAACTTTTTTCAAAAATGCATCGATTCTATAGTCATCTCTTTCCATGATTTTACTTAGGGCCATTTTTTCATATTCAGAAGATGGTATCTTTTCCTTAAAATTAATAGATGCTAAAGCCTTGCTAAATGAAGTGTAATGTTTTTCATTTTCAAAATCAGATCGATGTCCTTTGTAGCAGGTTTTAGTCCTTCTAGTAAGAGGGCTACCCCGCCAATTATATAAACATTTACTTTTTGTGTTAATTTACCATCGATTTCTATGAATAAATCCTTTATTTGTTTAAATTATGATATCATATAATCTTCCTTTCTCAGCTATTTCATCAATAGTTGGATACCCTATTATTTTCTTTCCATCAAGTATACTTCTAATTATTTTTAAAGCGGGATGTTTTTCAACAGAAAGCTCATCTTTAAACTTTACATAAAAAAGTACTAGATATATAATGTATCTGTAGTCTTTTTCTTTATTTACAATATATATTGAATGAAGTAATATATCTTGTTTTGACAATTTTTTATTTGGTAGATAATAGAAATTTGTTGGAAGGAGTAGTTTTATTCCGTATTTCTCATATATTGAAAATGCAGTAGGTGTTGCTTTCAATTCAGATATATTTGAAAATAATATCTCATTTTCATTTTTATGGTATATAACTGAATTTACTGGAATTCGTTTATCGATTGTATATTCAAGTTTTTTATTCTGCTCTAAAAAATCCTTCAAGTTCGGCCAAATTTTTTCATTTATTGTAAATTTTTGGTTTTTATCTACAGTTATTGCACTGATATTTCTGCCTAACCTGATTTTTTTATAAATAGTGCTCTTATTTAGATTTGTTTCTCTCATAATTTCATTTATTGATTTAGGTTTTAGAATTGAAGTTAGGATTTTTAATCCTGAATCTGAAAAAAGTCCAATTAGATTGGGATATCTTGTGAGAAGATTTAGAATTAGTGATGAATTGGTTGATCTCTCTGGGTCTAATTTACCCTTTTTTAAATTTAAAAATCCATTTTCTGATAATCTTTGTTGAGCTCTGTAAATCTGACTATTGCTCTTGTTTAGATTTTTTGCTACAACCTTTATTCTATCATTTCCGTGAGCAACTTGGTTTAGTATATTTAATTCAGTTTGAGATAATTGCATTATATTATATTTATATGCAAATAGTATATATACTTTTCGCATTTTAGTGGAATAATAAAAAGGAATTTACTTATATACTAATTGTTTCAAATTATCCAATTTTTTAGATTTTTCAAAATAAAACATATAAATACTAAATCTTTGAAATATCAAAAGATTTCTTTTTTTTCCATTCTTTATCAAAGCAGAAAATAATATATTTGCATCAATTACTAAATCCATCCATCATACGCTCTAAAATTTATCAGCAACCTTCTTTGATACCTTTCTTCCCAGAATAATAGCATCTTTTTCTGAAAGTTCGCTATTTGCAAGGATCCTATCCATTTCTTTTAGGATATGCATCTTTCTTCTGATTGCCGCTCTTGCTACTTCTGACCAATTTATTTCTGGGTGGAGTTCCATTTCTTTTTTCAATTCCTTTGGAATTGCAAGTGTCATGCTTACCATTTTAATTCACCATTTGATATGTTTATTACGTTTATTATGTATGTTACGTTCAAATATATATATATTTTTTTATGGAACTCTTTAAGACAGACACTTTAATCATTTATAATCAATAATAAGAGGTCGTTAAAACCATTACAAATAATAGTTATTAGTTTCTATTTTCTTTTATATCCAAATTTTTTGTTATAAGTAGGATGATCCATTAAATCTAAAACAAATGCAATAATTTCAATTTTGGTTTCCCCCCTATCAGAGAATAAAGCATTCCCCAGTAATTTGGTAGCTCGACTCTAAATAAATTTGATATTTCATATTTATTGATTTATTCCTTTGGAATAAGTGATTTAGCAATTGGGTCCCCATAATGTGGATTTGATTTTATAATTACTATTTTCTTTGTTATCGCATTTAGTATTGTTCGTTCAGTTTTTGATTTAGGTGCTTCTTCTTTTAGATGGTTGTATACTTCTTTTGCATCAGGTGAGAGTATCACTCTTATTTTCTTCATAGTTCAAGCCCTTTGGAAATTTCTTTCCGTAAACGTGGACTTGTGTTGTGTATCCATGTTATTCCCTTTATTGA
The DNA here is from genome assembly GCA_964533085.1 of uncultured Thermoplasmatales archaeon. Taxonomy (GTDB): domain Archaea; phylum Thermoplasmatota; class E2; order DHVEG-1; family DHVEG-1; genus SG8-52-3. The sequence continues at coordinate 13,962 of CAZHIY010000022.1, forward strand.
GACAAAGATCTTATTGGATTCTTCCAGATAGGATAGTATTATCATTAGCATTTTGTGATTTACTTGTTTTGGTAGTTTCTTTTTTATATCTGCAACTGTAAATACGCTTTTTTCCATGTTCATTAATGTATCTTCTACCATTAGAACTGTGTTTAATGTGGGAGAATGTTCAAGTCTATATTCTTGTTTTTTTGACATTTTAATCATAAATTGTTATTAATTAATAAATATATGTTATTAACTAATATTTATAACTTTTTACATTCACGTTTAAAATTAGATGTATTTGATCATTTATTAACAGTTATATATGGTCATTGAAAATATTATCGAATATAAATTATATTAAACTCTAATCAATGTGCAGTGGTTAGAATTTAAGAATTGTATTATATTTTTTGAAATCGGGTCTTTATCAGATAACATTATTCTATTGCTCTTCATTTATAAATGTACGTTATCTAGAAAACGAGATGATATTAAATATAGGATGAAATATATATTATCTATATATGGGAGTGATAAAAAAATGAAGATGAGAATAATATTGGTTGGAATTGTTGCTATTATTTTACTCCTAGTTTTACCTGTTCACATGGTAGATGCTTATACCGTGTCATCACCAGATGAAACAGGACCATATCATGTAGGTTACTTTAGAGTAAGCTACAATGTCCTTCCATATGGACGGTATTGGGCAAAGATACGATACCCAGCGACACGTGATGGATGGCTTGCCCCAAAGGATACCTCAGAAGCCCCCTATCCAGGAGTTGTCGTTGCAAATGGTTTTGGAGGATCAGAGTGGAATATAAAATGGAT
>CAZHIY010000023.1:0-14694 GCA_964533085.1 uncultured Thermoplasmatales archaeon
TTTTATCAAAAAGACGAATTTGGGTTAGTCAAATTCTAGCTTGCCGAACTACTGAGTTTTCCAAATAATTTATAAGTATGTTTTTGATACCGAAAAAATAGGGAGTTTATATGAAAACTACATTTAGTGTAATTAAAGCAGATGTTGGTGGATGGCCTGGTCATGCATTAGTTCATCCTGATCTAAAAGAAATTTCTAGAAAAAAACTAGCTGAAGCGCAAAAAAAGAAATTACTTATAAATTTTCATGTAACACATTGTGGAGACGATCTTGAATTAATTATGACTCACACAAATGGTGTTGATGCAAAAGAAATTCATAGTCTTGCTTGGGATACTTTTTGTGAAGCAACAGAAAGAGCTCGCGAACTTGGCCTATATGGTGCTGGGCAGGACTTACTATGTGACGCATTTTCTGGCAATATAAAAGGAATGGGTCCTGGTATTGCTGAAATGGAATTTACCGAAAGAAAAGCTGAACCAATTATTGTATTTATGATGGACAAAACCGAGCCGGGTGCATTTAATTTTCCAATTTTTAAGATTTTTGCTGATCCATTTAACACAGCTGGTCTTATAATCGATCCTTCAATTCATGATGGTTTTGTTTTTGAAGTATGGGATATACAAGAACATAAAAATGTATTTTTAAAAACACCTGAAGAAATGTATGATCTATTAGCTCTTATCGGTGCAAAATCTCGGTTTGTTGTCAAACGAGTATTTCCAAAAAAAAGCTCAAAGCTACCTTCAGATGAGCCAGTTTCTGTAATTTCAACTGAAAAGCTTTATCAAATCGCTGGTGAATATGTAGGAAAGGATGATCCAGCTGGTATTGTTCGTGCTCAATCTGGACTACCGGCAGTTGGTGAGGTACTTGAAGGATTTTCACTTGGTCATCTCGTTTCTGGTTGGATGAGAGGATCCCATAATGGTCCACTGATGCCGGTTTCATTAAATGATGCACAATGTACTAGATTTGATGGCCCACCAAGAGTTACATCACTTGGATTCCAACTTAAAGACGGTAAAATTACTGAACCTGTTGATTTATTTGACGATCCTGCTTTTGATATTACAAGAAGAGAAGCTCAACATATAACTGATTATATGCGAAGACATGGCCCATTTGAACCACATCGATTACCAATGGCAGATATGGAATATACAACCTTACCGAAAGTCTTAAAAAAGCTTGGAACAAGGCTTAAAAAAATTCAATAAAGAACATTTAGGGTAATTTCCTAGTGGACTCTCCATTTAGAGGGATGTTATCGATATTTAAATGTTGATTTACAATAGAACGTTTTTGCTCTAGTGCTTTTGTTATTTCTTTCTCTATATCTTTATTACTTATACTAACCCATCGGATATTGTCATGCTCGAAAAGCTCATGTAATGGAAATCTTCCATCCCATGGCTCCCATGGTTTCTGTAAGGTCATACTGCTAATTGCACGAATGTTTGTTGCTCCAGCTTCACCGATAGCATCTGCAAAAGGTAGTAACCGATTATTTGGAATAGCAACTCCAACAGTTTGCAGGAATTGACCAATAGGTTTAACAAGTGTTGGAATCTGCATAATATCTTCAATTGGTTTTACACGGATTACTCTAAAAAGCGGGGATGGCTCAATATTTTCAGTAGTTCCATCATAAATTACTAGCCATTGATGAGTTGCTGAAGGGAAAATCTTTACTGGATCGCCCATCATTTCCTTCTTTAAATATTGATGATAACCATCAAGTACCTGCATTTTTCCAGAGTTTACTCCCTTTGGAAGAGCAATAGATGTTGTTTCCATTTCATCTGCAAGAAGTTCAGCAAATTTTAATGGATCAACTTCCCCACCTAATTCTACAAATATTTCTTGTGGTGAAAAGCATCCCTGCTGATCCCATGCTGTAACATCAAGTGATACAAGTTCAGCAATCTGACTAGCTCTCTCCTCATCCATATAATCTCTGGCAAGTGTGATAAAGCTGAACTTATGCCAATGACCTGCGATTGGAATATTATGCCTTTCAGCAAGTTCTGTTAAACTAATTCTGGCTTGTTCTCCACCTGTTGCACGGACAATATCAGATCTTGAAAAAAGTAACTCTTTAACTTCTTTGTTTCCACCTTCAAAAGGTAAAATTGCAATGCTATATGAAAGTTGAGAATCTACTTCCTCAATAGATTTAGCATAAAGTGCACCAAATACAGGTTCCTCAGATGGTACCTTTATCCAAGATGCCGCATCGATGAGTTTATCTAATATCATTTCAAAAGCAGCTATACCAAGAATATTTCCGGCACAAATGTGTCCAATCACTGCAGGATCATAGTTTGAATGGCTTACATTGATTTCACCATAGGCTTTAACTAGGCCATCTCCTAATTCAGAAAATTCCTTATAATCATCTGGTTTAAGTTTTCCAAACAAAGGAAGATTTTCTTTTCTAAGAATGCTCATAAAATGGTCAAAACCCCATGATTCAATCATCTCTATTGAAAAACCAGTAACAGTTGGTAGAACCTCTCTTGCGATTTTTCTACCTTTATAATCTGGGTCCATCCACATATTTGTTACTTTTTCAATTACATTTAGAACAGTTGGAATATCAATCTTGAGAAGATATTCCTCCCTATTTTTTTTTAGATTTTCAATTATTTTATTGAGAGAATCTGTAGTAAAAACAGGTTTTTTTAGTACAATATTATTTCCAATGTCCTCATACGTAAATTCTAAATTTTTCTCAAGGTCAAGCTCTGGGTTCCAGAAATGACATTCTATTGTTTTACCCATAAATTAAACCTCAAATTCAACAGGGATTTGACTTGCGGTATTTACTAGCTCCTGTGCTGCTTTTGTTTGATCAAGGATTACCTTGGAATCTCCTTCAACAGTAAACATTCCCCTAATTAGACCTCGAATCGGATCTAATTCTTTATTTATCACTTTCTTCCAATTAGAGTAAGGTCCTTTGAAAATAAATGCTGCAGTTTTATTATCTTTTACAAGATATGCATCTCTACATTTTCCATGCCATAAATCCACATAAAAGATTACTTCTTCTTTTAGTTCTTCATCTGGTGTGATAACAAAAAGAAAATCACCTTCCCAATCCTTTGCTACCTCTTCATAAACTTTATTATTGTTAATTTCATCTTTGAAAGTCTTTATCCATTCATCTGATGGAAAACGAATCATATTGTTATTCCTCCGGCTTCATAAGATCAGCCATTACAGCTGCGCAACCTCTTCCTTCAACACCTGGAAGACGAGATACTTCGATATCAAGAACTGGGCCATTGCGGTTACATACTGGACAATGCTCAATCAGTTTGACTTTGTCACCTGTAATAATAAATCCGGGATAACTTTTTGGGATTGGATCAATAAAGGCAAACCGACCAAATTTATCATAACCAACATAGTTGAGATTCTCATCTAAAACAAGTGGTATAATTGTTGGTGGAACATGCTTATAATGTCCTTCACAACTTAAAAATACTGAGCTGCATTCTGACATTGCATAAACATCATGGAAACGATCTTGAGGAATCCCAAGAACATTTTCAACCTTTTCTCTAAAGGTTTCTTCAGGAGTACGCTTATCTTCCTCTGCTTTCCAACCACCACCAGTTAAAACCTGACTATCTCGTAATTTTACTTTTCTATCATCTTTTATCATTCTTTCCATTATTCTATTTAACCAAAAAGGAGGACCTGCGATATTTGCTCTTTCCCCTTCTTTTTCTAAATTTTCTAAAATATTGATAATTTTATTATCAGATCTTTTAAGCACTATCGGACTGAGCTTAGACATAGCTTTTGCCTTTATTTTCTCCCTAATTCCGATAGCCTCTGCTCGCTGCATCCGTAAATATTGTGTAGTTATCTTCATATCTTCTAGTGCCACATGGGTTTTATCAGGTTTATACAAATCATAAGCAATTCCAAATAAACTAGCAATTGTAAGATTAGTTAAGCGTGGATCTGGTATCAGTAATACAACGGTATCATTTGGATTGTAATCCATTAATTCAACAACAGATCTCATAGCATTGTATTTTAAACGGTCCCATGAACCATTATCACGAGGTATAAAACTAAAACGGCCACTAGTACCACTAGTAAACATAATACTGACGCCTTTTTTTTTAAACTCTTCAATAACATTATCATGGTCTGGAATTTCTGTTCTAAACGTCGGCATCGGAGTTTTACCAGTATATACATTATCTAACCAATTTAGAAATCCCTTTCCCTCTGGATAGTCCTTAAAAAATGAGTCAGGGAGTAAAGGGAGTTTATTGAAATCCTCTTTAGATGTTATAGAAGCTGGAGTAACTTTATTGACCTCACATAAACGACGATATAATGAATTATTTTCAAAGTGGTGATTAAAGCTATATTTTATAGCATTAAATGTTAAATCCAAGGTTGTTTGGTAATCATCAAAATAGGTTTTTTGTGAGAAAAGAGCCGTATCAATTGGTGTCCAGCTTTCCTTTGGTGGAATAAACTTTTCAATCCTTTTTTGAAACTCTAACTCTGCCTTAGAAATCATATTTTCATCCTTTTTATTCTTCAAATTCATCTGTTACTTCTTTTAAGGATACTATTACGCCATCAAGTGGTTTTATTAATTTTAAGGCCTGCATTTTACTTCCTTTGAGTTTTAATCTACCCTTAAGAAGAGCCACAGCCATACTTATTTCACCTTTGAGAATACTTTTGTATGTGCCATAGTTACCAGTTATAGTGAAAACAGCTTCTTTTCCTTCATTAATATCTCCAATATTTACTGTGAAATCAGTTAAATTTCCATTCTGTAGCTCCAAGTAGAAATTCATTGTAGATTCATTTGGAGGGACATTTTCAATAACAGCAAGTAGTGAAGTGGTCAAATTTTTTAGATCTTTTTCGGGATCGAGTTTTTTAAGTATTAATTCTTTGCTAAGATTATTCCATTCTTTTGAAAGAAATTTTACCATTTGAATTCATCTCCCAAAATAGTTTCAATTAGTTCTCTAAACAAAGCTCGTTCATCATTTGAAATTCCTTTTGGTATCGGATATAGGACATGTTCCTTCCTATAAAGCCCTTTAAATAGATAGTTTAGAACCATTAAAATGTCACCCATAACTAAGCAATTTTCAGTTGTTTCAAGGAGTGCTTTGCTAACTCTTATAATTGCATCTGGATCATTATGATTATAATAATAATCATATTCAAAAAATGCATATTTTCCATCATCCATAGGAAGAATAAAACCAAGCATATGTTCTAATTTGTATTTATTGCAAACTTCAGATAACATGTTTACTAATTTTAAAATTTTATTTTGATCAGCAGCCCATATCATTCCTGCTTGAGCAAAAAACAATCGTTGTCTCATCATTCTGGAAGGTAGTATTCTAAATGAATGAAGCCATATAATATCAGTCATCTCAGGTCTAGAATATACTTTTGTATAGAAGTCCTGAAGATCCTTATCAAAAACCTTAGCTATCTGTTCAGGTGATGCCTCTAAACCTTTTTCCAGGTGTTTTCTCATGGGACCTGCAAATATCGCTTTTGAAGGATTTTTTTCCTCAGATAGAACCTTCATAAATTCACTATTTTTTAAAGTAGCCAGTTTTGGAGCGCCTAAAATGAGTGTTTTTATCATAGATTTATCAATTACACAATCAGCCATTTCCTCTACAATTTTTTTGTCGTCCTTATTACCGATGACATCTACCACGTAATTTAGTTTCAAATAGTGTTCACAGATATATTCAAAGTCTTTTGCAATTTGGTTTGTTGGGCAGAGAAATTCTGAAAGATATTTACGAGAAAGCACAATTAAAGATACCCCAACATTACGTTGTGCAAGTTTCATTATCATACTAAGAGCATCTTTTAGATGTTCGAAGGGAACAAGTATTGCATCCTCATCATCAGCAATAGGATGTAGCTTCACTGCGGCTTCTGTGATTATTCCCGGTGGGCTAAGTGTTATATCAGTGAATCCTCGTTCAGTTGTATAGGGGTTTTTTATGTCCATATCACTGTTGTTTTTTATATTACCCTTGTCATCAACTATTCTTGCATCTATGTAATTATCTGCCGCCCAGCCGTATCTATTTTGCCAGGTGCTTGTAATTCCCGTTGATGCAATATTTGCACAGACATGAGCTCCAGCTTCTGCGAGATTTGCTCGTAATTTATGTTTATAAGCCTCCTTTTGCAATTCAAATGCAGTTATCCCTGCACCCACTGTTGCGGTCAAACTTTTAGCATCAACCTCAAGTTTTTTTAATCTAAGAAGATCGATGATGATACCTTGGTCAAGGCAAACCGCTTTTGATAAAACCGTTGGAGTAACACAAGATAACATAGTTCCACCACCCCTTGGCATAAAAGGCAAATTATGTTTATTTGCAAATTTAATTATTTTTGATATTTCTTCTGTGTTTTTTGGCATCACTACATAAAAATTTAATTCTGAATCTGGATGAATTATTGTTTGGATATAAGAAGAAATAATAATGGGATCATTTGATGCCCATTCTGTTCCAACTATTTCACGAAGACCTATAATAATGTCATCTTCTGGAACATTTTGGAATTCATTCTCATTTAAATTATCAGTATAATTTTTTAATGCTTTTGCAACCTTTTCGGGCCGTAGATATGTTGCAAAATTACACTGCTTATCACAAATACCACAAAGGGAACATGAATTAACAATTTCAATAAGTTTTTTTGTTGGTTTAACTTTTCCAGACATTAAATTTTTAAATATTTGCATTCGACCTTGTGGCCAGTAAGCAACAAATCCATGTTTCTTACCTGAAGGACATAAACCTGTTTCAAGAAAATCAAATCTACACATTCCACAATGGGTGCCCTTTTTTGCAATATTTATAGCTTCTTCATATTTTGAATTTTGTTTTTCTAATATATTTTCTGAAGTCATTATTTCTACCTCAATGTTTTTTATTATTTATGATTATTCTTCAAACTCATCCGTTATTCTAATGAGTGATTCTATTACTTTATCAAGTGGTTTGATTATTTTCAGAGCGTGTAATTTACTACCTTTGAGTTTTAATCGATTTTTAAGTAGTGAGATAGTTAGACTTGTTTTACCTTGTAATACATCTTTGTAAGTTCCATAATTACCTCTTACTTCATATGCTGGTTGTTTATCTTGAGGAGCATTACCAGTATTTACGATGAACTCTTTTAAATTTCCATTTTCAAACGAAAAATAGAAATTCATTGTAGTATCATCTGGAGGAATATGCTCAACAATACCAAGTAAAGAAGTTGTTATATTTTTCAGGTCAGCTTCAGGATTTAATTCTTCAAGAATATAGTTTTTTCCAGCTGCAATCCATTCTTCTGATAGAAATTTTACCATATTTATCCTTCTCCTAAAATTGTATCTAGTAAATCTTTGAATATCATTTGTTCCTCTTCAGATATTCCTTCAGCTATTGGATAAAGTACATGTTCTTTTCTGTTCATACCTTTGAAAAGATAATTAAGAATTGTAATGACTTTACCCATTACAAGTGATTGTTCCATTGTGTCTATTATTGTTTTACTTACCCTATGACCTTCATCTGGATTGTTATGATCATAAAAGTAGTCATATTCCATATAAGCGAATTTACCATTATCTAAAGGACTGATAAAACCCATGGAGTGCTCTAAATTGTATTTGTCTCCAATATCAGAAAACATCTGGATCCATTTTAGATAGTGGTCTTCATCACCTGTTAGCATTGCTCCACCTGGCCCAAAAAACATTTGTTGTCTGAGCATTCTCGTAGGAAGTATCCTAAATGCGTGAAGCCATTTAACATCAGTCATCTCAGGTTTTGAATATATTCCTTTAAAGAATTCCTGGAGATCTTCGTCATAAACACTTGCAACTTGTTCAGGTGAAGGATCGATTGCTTTATCAAAATGATCTTTCATAGGACCTGCAACAATTGCTTTTAAAGGCTCCTCTTCTTCAGAAAGTATTTTTAAAAATTCACTATCCTTCAGAGAGGACATTCTTGGTGCGCCGAGAATTAGACTTCTAACAAATGATTCGCCAAATGTATAGTCTACCATTTCCTCAATGATTTTTTTATGTTCCTCTGTACAAATAACCGAAACGACATAATTGAGTTTCAGGTAATTTTTACAAATAAAATCAAAATCTTTTGATATTTGTAGAGTTGGACTTAAGAACTCTGCAAGATATTTTCTAGATAAAACAGCCAACGAGAGTCCAATGTCTCGTCTGGCTAATTTAATTAAGAGTCTATAGGCATCTCTGAGATTTTCATATGGTACAAGAACTGCTTTCTCATTATCAAAAATTGGATGGAGTTTAACTTCTGCTTCGGTTATAATTCTTGAGGGAGCAAGACTAAGATTTGTAAAGCCTGGTTCAGCCGAATATGGATTATGGATTTCAAGATCGCTATGTTTTGATATATTTCCTTCATCATCTACGATTGTGAGATCAATGAAGTTATCTGCAAATGCCCCATATTTATTACCCCAGGTTGATATAATCCCAGTAACTGCAATATTACAACAGTAATGTGCTCCTGCTTCGGCAGCTAATACCCTATATTTATTATCATATGCCTCTTTCTGTAGTTCGAAAGTTGTGATACCAGCGCCAACATTGGCAGTTTCACTTTCGAGATTAATTTCAAGTTTCTTAAGTCTAGATAAATCGATAATAATGCCATGTTCTTGACTAAGACCTTTTGCTAAGATGGTAGGTGCCACAACACTAAATGCTGTTCCTCCACTTCGAGGTAAAAAGGGTATATTGTGTTTATTTGCATATTTAATTATCTGAGATACTTCTTCAGTATTTGCAGGCATTATAACATAAAAATTTAATTCAGCATGTGGAGGTATAATTGATCTTATATAAGAGGTGATAATCACAGGATCATTTGTTGCCCATTCCTCTCCAACTATCATTCTTAGGTCTTTTATCACGTCATCTTCTGGTGTTGTCTGTATCTCATTTCTATCAAGTTTATCAATATATTGTTTCAAGGCCCTTGCTACCTTTTCCGGTCGCAATTGTGTAGTAAAATTACATTGTTTATCACAAATACCACATAGATTACAGGAATCTACTATATCAATTAGTTTTTGAGTGGGTTTTAATCTTCCTTCATACAGGTGTTTAACAATTTCCATCCGCCCTTGTGGCCAATAGGCCAAATATCCATGTTTTTTACCTGCAGGACAAACACCGGATCCAAGAAAATCAAATCTACACATTCCACAATGCGTTCCTTTCTTTGCAATAGCAACTGCTTCTTCCAATGAAGATTTCTCCATAGTTAAAGTTCCATCTGATGTCATTTTATCCCCCAAAACAATAACATGTAAATAAAAATTGATATAATTTTAATTATTAAAATGTTTTTACTGGTTAAAAATTGGAAAATATTTAATAAAATATGTAAAATCGTATCAATAAACTATAAATATAAATGAAGTATATTAATATATTAAAGTGAGAATAAAATGGTAGTTCAACCCCAGAAGGAAGTTTTTGCTAAACAAGTAAAAGATTTCATGAAACAAAATTCTGTATATTTTATTAGAAACAATGAAAGATTCAGAACAAAGTTAAAGATGAATCGAAGACAACTTTCATATGCTATAAGATATTTAGAAAATATAGGTTTTTTAGTATCATGGAATGAAAAGGTTTACCAAATTTCAAATGGTTAAAAACTATAAAACATGCTAAAAACTTTTTAATAAATTCGGAGTTGCATTATCTAATTTTAAAAAAAATTACAATTCCTTCCCTAAAATTTTAAAATAAAATTACACAAAGATAAGGATTTTTATTCTTCACAAAACAAAGATTACTAATGGTAAAGGATAAATATAATAATCTTATTCAGGACTTACTCTATATATATTGGAGTTTATGAAATGGCAAGAATTCATGCGAGAAGAAAAGGGAAATCAGGATCTACTCATCCAATAGATAGAAAAAAACCTCCTGAATGGAGCTCTTTAAATCCAAGGGAAGTCGAATCACGTATTCTAGAGCTCGCAAAATCTGGAAAATCCAAAGGGGAGATTGGTCTTATATTAAGAGATCAATATGCTGTTCCTGATGTAAAACTTGCAACTGGTAAAAAGATAACAAAAATCCTTGAGGTAAATAATATTAAATCAGAAATCCCAGAGGATTTAAGAAGTTTAATTCATAAGGCATTACAATTGAAAAAACATATTGAAACAAATAAAAAAGATCTGAAAAACAAAAGGAATCTCCAACTAACTGAATCAAAGATTAGGCGTCTTACTAAATATTATCATACTCAAAATCAACTTCCAACAGGCTGGAAGTATTCACCTCAGCAAGCAAAACTGATGTTTGAATAATTTTTAATTCAGTAAAATTTATTTTTTTCGGCATTTGTCTATAATAATTTATAAATTTTTATAAATGATGAGGTAGATCAGAGTACAACAATATATTCTATTGTGGAGGTGAATAATTGAAAAATAAGAAAATAAAGCTAGTCTTAATGATAGTACCACTATTGATAACTATCTCAGCACTATCTGGGTGTATTGCAGCAAATGCAATTCAAACTAAGCATTGGGACCATATAAATACCGAGGGAACAGGAGTAAGGCTTTGGGGATTTTTAATTTTAGGTGAAAATTTCCATAATTGGGACGGATATTTTGTATACGATATAGAAAGCCATGATAATTGGGAGCTTTATGCTAATAGATTAGAAGCAGATAATTATGACTCATTTAACTTCTTCTCTGTAGATGTTTATAACCTAACTCGGACAACTCAGTATCACTATAGAGCAGTTGGAGAAAATACAGAAGAAGGAGCAACAATTAGAGTTGGTATAGATCTAACGTTTATACCAGGCGGCCCACGAGTTATAGTACAAGCTGTCTCTGATATTGGCATTGATTCTGCTGTTCTTGAAGGAGAATTGACACATATGGGAGGCGCAGCATCTTGTGAAGTTTTCTTTAGATATGGAACAGATCCAGATAATCTTGATATGGAAACCCCTCATGAAGAAATGACATCAACTGGTGATTTTAATTTTGAAATCACAAGTCTTTCAAGCTGTCAAACATACTATTATCTAGCAGTAGCAATTAACGATGCAGATACATGGGATAGTTTTTACATACTTCAAGTAACACCAGGACTACCAACTGTTGAAACCTATTTGCCTAATGATGTAACAACAACTTCAGCATTATATCGTGGAGAATTATTTAATTTAGGAGGACCAGCTTCTTGTGAGGTTTGGTTTGAATATGGAGATGATAATCCAAATAATCTAGACGAAACAACAGATCCAATCACATTAACTGTTCCAGGAGAATTTAGCATTGCGGTTGATGGACTTACATCAGATACAACTTATTGGGTTAGATCAGTAGCCAATAATGGATTATGTGAACATAAAGGTGAAATAAAGGAATTCAAGACCTTACCAGGTATCGGAGAAACTGATTATAAAGAAATAAATCAAGCAACAATAAAGGATAGAATCCATACTCGTATCAAATTCTTAATAAACAAAGGATTAGACATCCTAGGAATTCCCGAGGACGCTCCAATAGAACTAATAATTGACAGTTATCCAAGGTTAGGTCGTTTTATACAATATCTAGAATAACAGCAAATATCATATAATATCTGTTATAAACATAACTTCTTCTCTCCTTTTTTTTAAAAAAATTACTATTGCATAACATTTTTTATATGACGTTTCTTTTCTTGTTACTTCTATGGCCGATGAATTTTCAGGAATTGTTGTTAAAGCATCAGAAATAATTACATCAATTCCTACTTCAACAAAAATAAGAGTTATATCTCATTATGATGCTGATGGGATTACTTCTGCAGCAATCATATGTACAGCTCTTTATCGCGCCGGATATGATTTTCAGGCAACTTTAATGAGAAATCCTTTTAATAAGGGTCTTGCTCGACTTTCAAAGGAAGAAAATAATCTCATAATTTTTTCAGATATGGGTAGTGGACAAATAGATACAATTGAAAAAATGAATTGCAAAGCAATTATTATCGATCATCATCAATATCTAAAGAAAAAAACTTCAGACAATGTTCTTCAGATTAATGCAAATTTATATGGGATCAATGGCAATTATGAAGCATGTGGTGCAACCCTTTCGTATGCTGTTGCAAAATCACTTGATTCTAAAAATATAGATTTAGTTTATTTAGCAATCGCTGGTGCTACTGGAGATAAACAATACATTAATGGTTTTAGAGGATATAACAAAGATATAATTGACGAAGGGATAAAGAATGGATTTCTAAAGGAAAATATCGGTTTAAAAATATATGGAAAATCATTATTTGACGCATTGTTTTATTCAGTTGATCCATATTATTCTGGTTTATCCGGTGATGAGAATAGTATTCAAGAGTTATTTAAAAAACTAGATATTAAAGGCAATATAAAAGTTGAGAATCTAGATAATTATAAAATTAAGCAACTGCAATCTTATCTAATACTAAAACTAATAAAAAGAGGTTGTGAAAAAAATATTCTTGATACAATTATTAGACCTCGATATTGGTCAGAGATTATAAATTCTGAATTAGAACGTTTTGCTGATCTTCTTGACTCATGTGGAAAAGGTGGAAATCGTGGATTAGGTCTTGAATTATGTATGGGTGACAAGCAGGCTTTTAATGAAGCAATTGAACTTGAAAAAGATTACAAACAAAAAATTTTAGATGAGCTTTTAAGACTTGAAAAAGAAGGTTTTAATGAGAAAGAAAGATTCCGTTATTTCTATAGTAAAGACTCTTCACTAGGCGGTGTAATTGGAGGTATTGCCTCCAACTTTATACTTGACAGAGAAAAACCATTACTTTCTCTTGTAAAAAAAGATGATGAAATCCATGTTTCATGTCGTGGAAACCAATACTTAGTTAGTAAGGGTCTTGACTTAGGTCTTGCAATGAATGAGGCTACAAAAAAACTTAATGGTCATGGTGGCGGTCATAAGATTGCAGCTGGTGCAACGATTGAATCTGAAAATGAAGATGTGTTTCTAGAAACTATTGATGAAATTATTAAAAATCAATTAGAGTGATATAATGGATGTGGCTTGTAAAATTATAATTGAGTTTGATGATTTAAAAAAAGCAAAAACAGTTTTAAGGTCTATTCGAGTTGATGACTTTTCTTTTGTCAAGTCAAAAATTAATAATAATAGGTTAGAAGCGGCAATAAATGCAAAATCTATATCGTCTTTGATTCATACACTTGATGATTATCTAGCATGTATTTCTGTTGCTATGAAAATTGTAGATAAAAATTAATAATCTTTATGTAATCTTGGTTTTACTATGAGATTTGATTTAAAAGCAATTTTTACCTTTAGCAATGACCTTTCTTTGATAAAAAATGAATTGAAATCTTCAATTTCTAACTTTAATAAAACATTACTTGAAAAAGATGAAAGTGTGAAAATTAATATAAAGGTTATTAAAAAAAATATTTTATCAATAGACATTATATCTGAAAGAAATTTTCGTCCACATAATGCTCTTCTTCAGATGAAAAATTTTTTAAGTAAAAAATTTGGAAAAAAACATCATCTTGGAATTAGAGAAATAACAATTGAGAGCTATACAATTGATTTTGGCTTAGAGAAAAAACCGATTAAAAAAATAAATATTCCATTTGCAGACGTTAAAATAAATGAAAAACATGCAACGATTATATTAAAAAATGTTGATGAGGAGTTTTTACGGAGAAATTACATAGATAGAATGATAAGCTTAGTAAAAGAAAAAGTAGAAAATCAATATTATGCGGGAAAGGAAGAATTTTGGAAGCTTATTTGGAAATCAAATGAGAAAAAAAATACGTGGTCAAAGGATCCAACTGAGGAAATGACTAAACTTGATTGGTTAAAGCAAGGACCAACAAAAGGTAAATGGTTTTATAGACCTCAAGCAGCAGCTATTTTAAAAACCATGGAAATAATTGCTATCGAAGAGGTATTAAAACCTCTTGGTTTTGAAGAAATTATTGAATCAAATATTGTACCCTTTGATGTTTGGTTGAAAACCGGTCATCTCGAAGGAATGCCAGGAGAATTCTACTATGTAACAGAACCTGCCACTAGAGATGCTGAAAAGTGGGAGAAATTTATCGATCTTACAAAGATTACAAAAAATATTCCTATTGCTGAATTACAAAAAAACGTTTCACTTCCTGCAGCAGGTTTATGTTATGCTCAATGTCCCTTGATATATTGGTCATTTAAGGGTAAAACCATATCTGAAGAATCTTTACCTGTTCTAATATATGATAAAACAGCAGTATCAAGCAGGTATGAATCTGGTGGAAGGCATGGGATCGAGCGAGTTGATGAATTTCATAGGATTGAGCCTGTTTATATTGGAACAAAAAA
Source organism: uncultured Thermoplasmatales archaeon (assembly GCA_964533085.1). GTDB lineage: Archaea > Thermoplasmatota > E2 > DHVEG-1 > DHVEG-1 > SG8-52-3. Next base: position 14,479 of record CAZHIY010000023.1, read on the forward strand.
GCATCTATCTGATCTTCGTGAAAAAATGATTGAGAGATATAAGCATGTTTTCAATAATATATTTGACCTTGAATGGCGCATGGCTTGGGTAACTCCCTGGTATATGCAACAAGCCGGTAAAATTAGCGACACTAGTACTCAAGAAACCGGGACTATTGATTTTGAGGCATATATGCCTTATCGTGGAGACCGGGCAAAATCTGAGTGGCTAGAATT
>CAZHIY010000024.1:0-14392 GCA_964533085.1 uncultured Thermoplasmatales archaeon
CTTGATAAATTTCCATTAATACAAAAAATATTAAATCTTTATCTTTTAGAATACTGACTTTTTATAAAGATTAGAATTTTTAGGTCAACCCTTATGAAGAGCCCTTATTGCTCCTATTATCGTATCAACTTCCTCTTCTGTATTGAAATAATGAAATGTTACACGAGTATGTCCTCCAAATTTGTCAAGAACATTTAGAAATCTCATTAATGGTATCGTACAATGATGACCTGCCCTAGTTAAAATATTCCAATCATTTGCTAATTTCAATGAGAGTTCAGAGCATTTCCAACCATCAATATTAAATGTTACAGTTCCACCTATATATGCAGAATCCTCTGGAACATATATATGGATATTTTTAAAATCTCTTATACCATCTAAAAGTCGTTCAGTCAATAGATGCTCTCTTTCTTTTATAGCCTGTAACCCAATTTCCTGGGCAACGTATCTGGCTGCTCTACCAAGCCCAATAAATCCAACAATGTTTGGTGTACCAGCATCGAAACGTTTTGAAGGTACATCTGACTGAAGTTCCCAATCATTAAGCGTAACATCTGATACAATCCCTCCACCAAGTTCCATAACCGCCATCTTCATTAGTAAATCTTCCTTTACAAAAAGACCACCAGTACCAGGTGGACCAAGAGGCCCTTTATGTCCTGAAAAACCATAGAAGTCACATCCCAAGTCATAAACATCAACAGGAAGATGGCCCGGTCCTTGTGAACCATCAATATATACAAGAGTTGAAGGGTTTTTCTCCTTAATAGCCTTTATAATCTCTTTCACTGGATGAATTGTACCCATACTATTAGATACATGCTGAAATGCTACAAATTTCGTATTTTCATCTACTGCTTCTAAAAACGTCTCAGGAAGTAAGATGCCGTCTTTTGTAGGTTCTATTATATATAATTCAATGCCTAAATTCTTTACAAGACGCAACCAAGGCATAAAATTTGCATGATGCTCCATTACAGTAGTAATTATTTTATCGTTCTTATCCCACTTAATTAATGGTTTGCCATATCCAAATTTGCCATTGATTCTATCAAGAGGTGGATGTTCAAGTGCATAAGCTACTATATTTGATGTATGTGTTAGGTTTCTTGTAAAAATCAACTCTTCCATCTTACAATTGAGTAAAAGCTCAGCGGTATACTCTCGAGCTAGATCAAATTTTTTTGTAGCTTCTACAGCTAAATTATAGCCTCCTCTACCAACATTTGTACAATATTCTAGAAGATATTCATTCATTGCTTCCATTACAGGTATTGGAACTGGTGTTGTTGAACCATTATCCACATAAATATATTCATTAGTTAATGGGATATGCTCTCTAGCTTCTTCGACTGAAAGTTTATTTACATATATATTTGTCACAAAATTTTCCCCCTTCAAATTTCTTACACACTTTTTTTATCTTAACCAATCTGAAATCTTATTCCCCCAGATATAATCCCTAAAACATATTGCCCCTTAAAAATTAATCCCTTGGGTTGCTAATCAGGATAAACAGAATATTTTTTTAATTTTTAAAATAAAATAGGGAAAAGAAGAATTTAGGAAAATTTTCGAATATGTATTGTATCTATATTCAATGGACCAGCATTATCATATGCAATCACTGTGATCTTATGAGTAAAGTATGCAGTGTCATTCCAGGTATAATTATATGGTTTAATAGAATCTGTTTTATGGAAAATATCGTCAATATAGAAATCAACACGGCTAACTCCTGAAGTATTTTGAGTAACATTTGCTTCAATAGTAATTGGCCCAATAACTATGGGTTTGAAGTTAGGCATAAATATACTTAAAATCTTTGAGAGAAAAGGTGTTTTAAGGGTATCATCTATATAAAGCCCTGGTAATGGTTTCTCTATTTCAACAGTGATTTCAGGTGAAATCGAAACATTAATCCATGTTATAGGTTCTGACTCATTAAAATCAAACCAGGATGTCGTATAACCAAGGTAGCCATAACAGGTGATATAGAACTGTGCTGAGCCAGGTGGGATATTAATAGAAAAGAGCCCTGCTTTATCAGAATAGGTATATTTACTATACATATGACCATCTTCATCTTTCCAATCATAACGAACGTAGGCATATTTTACTGGTGCAAGGGTAACTGTATCTATAACATATCCACAGGCATCTAAGGATTCATCAGGTTCGAAGGATAATGATAGGTTAATCCAGAATGTTTGATAATCCTCAATCCAATAATATTCAGAATATTCAGAGTCATAATCCGATTTATATGCATAGATTCTGATTCTTCCAGGATTGGTATAAATTGTATAAAATCCATACCCATTTGTATCTGTATAATTATAATCATAATTGCCTTCTTCATCTCGCCAATATAGTTGAATATCAGCATCTTCAATCGGCTCACCAGTCATCTTATCAGTTATATAGCCACAAACAACAGAATTCTGAGGAGGGATTGGCTCTAATGATAGATTTATCCAAATAGTTTCATTCTCTTTTGCATTGTACCAATCTGATTCACCATAATAGTATCCATCTGGATGAGCATCAATTTTAATATCTCCAGCAGGAGCACCCATCTTATAAAATCCAGAACCATTGGAATAGGTATCATTATCCCATGAATGACCATAATTATCATACCAATCAAGGTCGATATACACATAGGGTATCGGTTCTTCAGTTATCTTGTTTTTAATATAGCCGCAGACGGTCACCGTTACTTGCGGTTTTGGGAAAAGAGAGACGTTAACCCAGAGAGTCTCATAAGGGTCGATGACAAAATCGTATAGATATTCACTGAAATATTCAGATTTATAGAAATCCAGGTCAATATGCCCTGCAGGTGTATGCATCCCATAATACCCTGTTGTATTTGTGTATGTTATATTATACCAATAATTACCTTCATCGTCTTCGCCCCAGAGGAACACCTCCACATCTTCAATAGGTAGATCTGTGTCTTTATCAGTCACAAATCCACAGACAAAAGCATTATCAGGGTCATTATATCCTTTTTTTACGGATTTTCCATATTTATTTAAATTCTCAAATTGTGGTTCTTTAAAAACTTCATTATGTTTTTTATCAAAATTATTTGTGATTTTTTCTGATTGTGTATGGAAATTATTGTATGATATGCCTGAAGAGATATGTGGTCCAAATGATAATATCAGCATTATTACTATTCCAAAAATCAATATCTTTTGTGAAATGATCTTTTTCACTTTAATTCCTCCCCTAATATACATATTATAATACAACTATCAAATTTAAATGTATGGTAAAAAATAATAATTGCAATATCTATAATAAATTAATTACCCTGAAAAGCCCCCTTATTCGTAAATTTTAAATACAATGTTTTTATACGTGTTAATACGTATTAAAACGTATTGGATGTGAATAATATGAAAAATGGAAAAACAATTGGAATGACTATATTTGTAGCAGGCTTAATCATTCTTATAGGATATGGGTTATATCAGGGTTTTGAAAATCTAACTATTGAGAAAATTGATGCAGTTATTGCAATTGGAATCGGAGCTATCATAATTGGGCTAATTGTTCTGTTTATATCAATAGTAATTGAACAACAAAAAGGAAAACAGAAAATGAGAGAAGAGATTAAAAAGGAGGATTTGGAACCATGATGCTCGTAAATACAGATTTTGTAACAGGTAAAGAAATAAAAGAAATAATAGGTCTTGTAAGGGGTAATACTGTTCAGGCAAAAAGCATTGGAAAAGATTTCAAAGCCGGTTTAAGAAACATAGCCGGGGGAGAAATAATAGAATATACAAACATGCTTGCAGAGTCAAGAGAAATAGCTTTAAAAAGAATGGAAGATAAAGCAAAAAAATTAGGAGCAGATGCAGTAATAAACATTCGTTTTATGACATCATCAATAATGGGTGGCGCTGCAGAGATTCTTGCATATGGAACTGCTGTTAAACTAAAGTAGACACCATGCAAATAGCAAATACGATTCTAATTATTACTGGATTTATTGTACTTTTATTTGGAATCGGTGCATTTTTTAATCCAAATTTTGCTAGGTTGATTAATGCACCTGGTGGTCCAAGATTGAAAGCAATAATTGCTATTGTTGTCGGAATCATATTAATTATTATTAGTCAAATTTTCAGGTTTCCAAATTAGGGAGATAAACAAATGAAAAAAGTAATAGTGCTAAGCATTGTATTGATAGTTATAATATTGTCTTTTTCAGGATGTGTAGAAGAACAAAAATCAGAAAAAAAAGAAGAAACAAATACGGAAATAGCCGTAAAATTTTTAACTGAAATTCAACAAGGAAATTTGAATGTTGCATATACGTATTTCAGCCCAATTATGAAAAGTCAATTCAGTATTAATCAATTTGAAAATACATGGGATACTATAAAATCTTTATATGGTAATTTTGAATCAATAAAAGATACTTCAGAATCAGTTGAAGAAGGTTATGATATTATATTTGTAAATTGTACATTTTCAAGTAATTATTATATAATATTCAAACTTGTGTTTGAGGAATCAAAACAAATATCTGGATTTTGGACTGAAAAAATTGAACCGATTAATTCATACTCAGCACCTAGCTATGCAGATATAGCATACTTTACAGAGTCAGAGATAACAATTGGCGAAGATCCCAGGATATTACCAGGAACAATTTCAATTCCAAATGGTAATGGTCCATTTCCAGGTGTAGTGCTTGTTCATGGGTCGGGTCCTGCAGATAGAGATGAAACAATTGGAGCAAATAAACCATTTAAAGACATTGCATGGGGTCTTGCATCAAATAAAATAATTGTATTAAGATATGATAAAAGAACAAAAGTTTATCCTGAAGAAACTGCGCTACTTAAAAACTTAACTCTTGAAGAAGAGATAATTGATGATGTTAATTCTGCAATTGATCTATTAAAAAACTATGAAAAGGTAAATCAAAGTCAAATTTTTGTCTTAGGTCACAGTCTTGGTGCAATGACAGCTCCTCAAATCGCATTAACAAATGAAAATATTTCAGGTATAATCATGCTTGCAGCACCTGCTAGAGGTCTTGAGGATCTAATCTATGATCAAACAGTTTATTTAGCTGAGCTTGACGGAGTAATTGATGAAACTGAACTTAAAAATATACAAATTGCAAATGAATCACGAGAAAAAATAAAGTCATTAAATATTAGTGAGGATGAACTGGTTTTAGGTGTCTATAAATCTTACTGGGAGTATCTTAATAATTACGATCCTGTAAAAACTGCAGAAACCCTATCAATTCCTATTATGATAATTCAAGGTTTAAGAGACTATCAGGTAACATATGAAGATGACTATCTTGTTTGGAATGCTACTTTTTCAGATAGTGCAAATGTTTTTTTAAAAACATATGAAAGTTTAAATCATTTATTTATCGCGGGTGTCGGAACTCCCACAAATACTGAGTATTTAACCGAAGGACATGTTGCAGAAGAAGTAATTGATGACCTAGGGGATTTTATTAAAGGTGAAATCTAGAATGAAAAAAGTAACAATTACTATCAGTGATGAAGTATGGAAATGGTGGAAAGATAATCCCTGGATCAATCTCTCACAACTTGCTGAAAGAGAATTGAACCGACTCAAAACACTTGAAGAACGAGTTTTAGGAACATGTCCAGATTGTGGTAGCGAAAAACTCCGATTTGATGGAAAAACATATAGATGTGCAAAATGCGGATTTGTTTATAAATAGGTGATAAGTATCGTAAGAAAATTTGGTGATAAGGAACTTAAATGCCCCAAATGCCATAAAAAAGTAAAACCGTTGTTAAAACTAAACAGGCTGAAAATGGAATTTATTTGTGCAAGATATACAGGAAATGATAAAGCATACTTGGAAATATGTCCAGAATGTTAGTTTGTTATAGTTACGAAATAAAAAGGTGATGATAATTAAATGAAGTTTTGTCCAAAATGTGGGTCAAAAAACATTGGCTGGCCACTTCCTCATGACCGTCAAAAATGGGAATGCAAGGACTGTGGATATATAGGTGCATTTATTATAGATGATGGAAAAATTGCTGACGAAATTCAAAGAGAGTATCTTAAAAATAAGGAAAAGATTGAGGATTGAAGGTATTATTTATGATGGTTACAACAACTGAAAATATTCCAGGAAGAAAGGTAGAAGAAGTATTAGGAATTGTATTTGGCTGCTGCGTACAAATGAAACATATTGGAAAAGATTTAAGAGCCGCTGGTAGAACAATCATCGGTGGTGAAAGTAAGCCGTATACTGAACTTATGGAGGAAGCACGTAGAACTGCAATGCAAAGAATGATTGATGATGCAAAAAAACTTAGTGCAGATGCTGTTATATGTATGAGATTTGCTACAGCCCAAACAATGGGTAGTGCTGCAGAAATTATTGCGTTTGGGACGGCTGTAAAAACATTATAAGAATAATAGGTGAGAATTTTTATGATAACCATTGAGGTGAAAAATCTCGTAAAAAATTATGGTAAGATAGAAGCCGTTAAAGGTATATCATTTAACGTTAATGAAGGAGAAATATTTGGTTTAATAGGACCAAATGGTGCAGGAAAAACCACGGTATTAAGGGTTATATCAACTTTACTAAAGATAAACTCTGGTTCTATTAAGATCATGAATTATGATATCGAGAAAGACTCAGATAAAATACGTAAAATAATAAGTTATCTCCCAGAGGATGCTGGGGCTTATAAAAATCTAACAGGTAGATCTTATCTGCAATTTATAGCGAATTTTTTTGGCACTAAACAAAACCAGCAGATGGTTAAAAGAGGGATAGAGATAGCTGACCTTGATGTAAGAATCGATGATAGAGTTGACACATACAGCAAAGGTATGATGAGGCGTCTACTTGTGGGACGAGCGTTGATGATAAACCCAAAACTTGCAATACTTGATGAACCCACCTCGGGACTTGATGTAATCAACGCTCAGGAGATTAGGAAACTTGTAAAGCTTACTGCACAAACTGGAACGACAGTTTTACTCTCATCTCATAATATGTTAGAAGTTGAGTATCTCTGTGAACGTATTGCTCTCATATCAGACGGTAAAATCGTAGAAGAAGGCAAACCAAAGACCTTGATGAATAAATACAATGCTAATAACATAGAAGAGGTTTTTACAAGGGTGGTGCAACAATGAGTGGACTTGGAAATATTATTAAAAAAGAAATCAAAGAGTTGTTAACACCGACCACATTTGTACCAATAATAATTATCGCACTTATTTTCGGAACTATGGGAAGCAGTATCCAGGGGATTCAAGAACAATCTTTAGAAAAACCTGTTATAGGTATAATAAATGCGGACAATGGTACATTAGCCACAATTACTTCTTCAATTTTATATAACAATTCAAAACCGGTATTTAATTCAACATCATTAGATGATAAGCAAATTGGGATAGAAACTGTAAGGCAAAAAAATGGTGTAGCACTTATAGTTATCCCTAATAATTTTACTAAGCAAATCCGAAACGAGACGTCTGGATATATTGAAGTCTATTGGATAATGAAAGGCGCTGGACTTTTGGACACCATCTCATCAGGTGTTCTACAGCACTTAATTGACTATATAAACACAAATATCTCAAAGGAACTCATTCAAGAGAATTCATCTGTTAATGCATCATTTGTTCTTACTCCAACAAAAAATGTTGAAACAACATTCTTCAAAGACAGGGAATTCAAAGGTCTTACACCAGACATAATAGTTGGCATGTTATCCTCTCAATCCCTGCTTATTCCAATTGTTATAATGATGATTATCATCATGGCAGGAAGCATTGTAATTACTTCAATGGCACTTGAAAAAGAAAATAAAACACTTGAAACACTACTAACATTACCAGTGAAACGAACTAGTATCGTAACAGGAAAAATCATTGCTGCTGCAACCATTGGACTAATGCTTGCGATTATATATATGGTTGGTATGAGCTACTATTTTCAAGGAATGCAAATATCAGAAGGTGGTATAAGCCTAGCAAAATATGGTCTAGTCCTAAACTCACAAGATTATTTGCTAATAGGGATATCACTGTTTGTTACCCTTATTGCAGGGCTTTCATTATGCATGCTACTAGGTACATTTGCAAAAAATTACAAGAGCGCGCAAACACTTACTTTCCCAATAACAATGTTAGCTCTTATTCCAATGTTTCTCACTATGTTTGCTGATTATGAAACCCTTCCAACTGCTCTTAAAGGAATTGTTTTTGCAATACCGTTCTCCCATCCAATGATGGCCTCAAAAGCGCTCATTTTTGATGATTATCTTTTGGTACTGGGTGGCATTATCTATGTAGCAATATTTGCATTAATTATGATTATAATTGTTGTTTGGGTGTTTAATACAGATAGACTTCTTACGGGGAGCACCAAAAGAAAGAAATCTAAATCGGGAGTAAATTATTTCAATATTATTAGAAGAAGATAAACAGGTATTTACCAAATTTTTATCGCAGGAATATACATTGTCAATATAGATATGCATTAATTAAATTCTTAGAGCCTCAGATAATACCCTAAATGATAGCGGTGCATCAAACTCTTTTATCACTAAAAATGTATCCTCTCTGCAATCCATAAGATGAACTACATTTATATTTTCTGAGGCAAGTGTTGAAAGTAAAAAAGCAGCAACTCCAGGTGTATCCTCAATTTCCTTAGGATTTTTAATATGGATAATTGCATAGCCATAATCAATCTTTTTAAAAGTTGATTTTTCAGCGATATTTTCTTTTACAAAATACATGTATCCGCTGGGAGTCTTTGAAAAAGCAATGGATTCGATATTTAGTGGAGATATATGATGAATTGTGGCGATTTTGTTATTAATTGAAAAATCAGCTTTTTTTAGAAGATAGATTATTTTTATTTCCCTTTGCTTTTTTTTATTTCTTAAGTCTTTTGCTATACGAATAATTGTTGTTTTAACTGCCTCAAAACTTACATCACCAAGATCTTTTTTGATTTTCCTTGCAAGAGCACTATAATTGATAATTTCTTGTTCTAGAGCTTCAAGTACATATGGCTTACGCTTAAGGTATATCATTACTTCCTTTGAAATGATATATTTATTTTGACTCATATAGAACAAAAATGACTCAAAATTATTTAAATGATTCTGTTTAGAATAAATAATTTTTGGTACATATAGAGAAGAGGGTGATTAAAATATGAAAAACAAAAATATGTTTTTAAAAGCAACCGTCCTTACTCTTGGAATAATGATAATTATTTCAAGTACGCAAGTTTTATCTTTAAAAGTTTCTGAAAGCGAATATGAAATACAAACCGAATCCGAACAGAATAACAACATGATATTTTTTGGACTTGGCCATATTAGTTTAATAACAATAGATGGAAAAGATTATTTAAAGGGAATTATTAAGGGTAATATATCTATTGAAAATTCAGGTTCTCAGACATGGTTTCCTTATTTTTTATTAATAAAAGATAATGTTAACAATTTAATAGAATTAAAATGGTCACTTCCAGATGAATTTGTATTAAAAAATTTTAGTGGAGCCGGAACAATAATATTTAATGATATTCCACGTAATGGGCCTGAATGGACAGGATTCTTTTTAATAGGTACTTTTGAAAAAATAATATATAATTAAATGGAGAAAAAACTCCATTTTTCCTTATTTTAAAAGACCACCATTTTTATAAATTTCAAGTTGAGACTTTGAAAATGGTTTTACATTTATTTCTGTGTTTTTTGTTTTGTTTATAATTTTACCTGTAGTGAAATCAACAGATAATAAATCTCCATCATTTATCTTGCTTGTGATATCTCTTGCAATCAGAATTGGCATTGCACTATTGATTGCATTACGTTCATAAATTGCTCCAAAAGATTCAGCAATAATTAAACTGATTTTTAAGGATTTAAAACAATCTACTGCCTGTTGTCTTGAACTACCGGCTCCAAAGTTTTTACCAGTAATTACAATATCACCAGGATTTGCTTTTTTTGCAAAATTTTCATAATCCTCTAGATTATCAAAAGTGTACTGACCCATTTCATTTATATCAGTAATAGATAGATATCTATTATGAAAAATCATATCTGTATCGATATTGTCTTTTTTGATTACCCATGCATTTCCTTCAACACTCGATAGTCGAGAGATTTTTACATCTTTCTTAATATCTGAGACCTTATGAGATTCTTCAGGAATATTTAGTGACACTGGTTCTTTTGGCATATCATCTGCAGAGGTAATATATCCTGCAATAAGAGAAGCAGATACAGTCTCAGGACTAGCAAGATAAGTATCTCCCTTACCTTGCTTACCTACAAAATTTCGATTACCAGAGGACACTGCTATTTCACCAGATCCTGTTTGTCCTATCTGACCAGCTGCACATCCAGCACATCCTGCAGAACCAATAAGCGCTCCAGCATCCTTAAATATTTTAATTAACCCTCCATCAAGGCATTTCTTCCATATAGTATCAGTAGAAGGAACAATTTTTAGAACCCTACCCGGAGCAATCTTTCTTCCCTTCAAAACCTTAGCAGCCGCTCTCATATCAGAAATACGACCATTTGTGCAAGAACCAATAAATCCTGAATCAACCTTTATTTTCTCTAAATCCTCAATATTTAATACATCCTCAGGATGTCCTGGAAGAGAAATCATTGGTTTTAGACCCTCAATATCAATTTCAACAATATCATCATAATTTGCATCTGCATCAGCATTAACACCTTTTTTAAAAGGAAATAAAATAATTATTCCACCCATTTCAGTTGCCATTGATGCAATAGTGATTCTTGCATCAAGTGGCAATAAATCAACATAATCGCCATAAATTTCTGCAGCAAAACCTAAAAGTCCATTAGCACCGAACACTTGTAAAAGTTTAAGCACAACATCTTTCGGAGTCGCAAATTTTGAAGGTCTGCCCTTAATTATTATCTTAATTGTAGGAGGAACCTTGAACCAAACCTTTCCATAAGCAAATGCATGGGTAATATCTTTATCACCCATTCCTTGACCAAAAGCACCAATTGCACCAAGAATATTTGCATGAGAATCAGTAGATACAATTGTTCCACCTGGTTTAGCAATTTCTTCATCAATCACTAGATGAGTGCCAATTCCACTGTTAATATCGAAAATTTTCATATTATTTTTTCTTGCAAAAATTCGGCAAATATGTTGATTAGCTGCGTATTTCTGATCACAACCTCCAGGATTGCAGTCAAATGTAAAAAATGTCTTTTTAGGATCATCCAAAGTTAAATTATTCTCATCAAGATTTTTTACAACATTAGCTCCACCAAAATCGCGGGCAATCCTAACATCTATATCAATATCAATAATATCTCCAACATCAGCAGATTGTTTTGAATGATTCTCAAAAATCTTTTGAATTATGGTTTTACCCATACTCTCCTCTCCTTAGCATTATGGTAAATCTCTCTCCTTAGGACCATTATATTCACTTTCATCAGTAAATATTTTTCTCATAGGTTTCTGTTCAGTTTGCTCCTCATAAACCTGAGCAGTAAGACCGGCAACCCGTCCCAACAAAAAGAAAGCCTTACCAAGTCTCCAGTCAAAGGACATATCAGAAGAAATTGCAGCAATCGCTCCATCTACATTAATTGGAAGGTTTTTACCTGTTTGAGAGGCAAGTTCTTTTTCTATTGCCTTTGAAAGAGCTATATGAATCCCGGCAATATTTAATTCATCGGTAAGGGTAAACAAACGCGCTGTTCGAGGATCAGATGTGTGAACTCTATGACCAAAACCCAAAATGCGTTTCTTCTTCTCTCTTGATTCCATTACCAGTATCTTTGCCATTTCATCAATTGATCTGCCTTCTTTCTTCATTCGAGATACACCTTCTTGTAAAAATTTTGCACCTTTTTCAATAGCTCCACCATGTGCATCGCCAATAGATAAAACCCCAGCTGCAACAGCGGTTGGAAGAGGGACACCTCCAGACGCAACTACTCTTGATGCAATAGATGATGGAGGTGTAACTCCATGGTCAATACAAGCTGTTAGAATTGCATCCATCATTTTACCACGCTCTATCGAGGGTAACTCTCCCTTAAGAAGTAGATAAACTACGTGAGAAAAGGGAACATTTCCAATAAGGTCTTCCTGTCTATATCCTCTTGTTACAAGATGATTTGGTTCAACCTTTGTAATTTTGGTATTCCATTTCATAAAATATCACTCCTTTACCTTCAAAATATTATCCAAAACTGTTCCATCAAACCATTTAGTCATACCAACTATTTGATCAGTAAAATCCAATTCTTGAGGGCCTCCAGTCTCATCATAAGCTATTTGTTTCAAATCTTCAATAGGCACAATATTTATTTTTCCTTTTGTTTTTTCAAGGAGCTCTTTACGCTTAGGGTTTATTGCAATGCCTTTATCAGTTACAATTGCATCAACAACATCACCAGGAGTAGAAATTGTGGTAACCTTTTCTCTTACAATTGGATTTGTCTTCCTAAAAACAGGACAGGTAACAATACATAACGATGAGCCAGCCGCAGTATCTTGATGACCACCAATACCATGCAACATTCGACCATCACTATGCGTATTTACATTAACATTGAAATCAACATCAACCTCTGTTGCACCAAGAACAACTGTATCAAGTCCATCTATTGTTCTACCTTTAGATGTAGGATCGGCATAATGACCAATATCCGCAGGAAGTCCAAGATCCTCCTGTATAAATTTCACAGAATAATCATCAAAAACCTGGGAGTAATAAATATTTTTAACTCTCCCTGCTTTGTAAATATCAACAATAAGTCTAGTAAGCCCTCCTGTTGCAATTGATGCAACTACATCTTTTTCCTGAAGTCTTACACCAAGAAATTTCATTGCTGCAAGTGATATTCCCCCAGCCCCTGATTGAAATACCATTCCGTCTTTTATAAGTCCGGCAGCATCCATTAGTTCAACACAGTCACGTGCGATTTGTAGCTTCATAGGGTCTTCTGTAATTTTTGTAGTACCGGACATAATATTTTTTGGATCACCTATGTGATCTACTTTTGCAACACAATCAACATTTCTTTCTTGTACTTCTTGAAATTTACATGGGTATTCAACAATATTGTCTGTAACAACTATTACATGGTCTGCGTGTGTTGCATCAACTTGGGAATAAGATATTGGGCCAAATGCACTTTCTCCAATAATTCCTGTACAATTACCACATTCATCAGACGTAGAAGCTGCAATAATTGCAATATTTGGGTGTAGCTCACCAGTTTTTACTGCAGCCCATCTTCCACCATGAGATCTGAGTACAACAGGATAAGGAAGTGGGTTTTTAGAAATAAAATCTCCAACAATACCATTGATACTTCCTTCAATACGATTTACTACACCATCCTTAATGAAATCAATTACTGGCTCATGAACATTGAAAATCGCAGTTTGTGCCATTCTAATATTTTTAATACCTAAATCTCGAACTGCAGCAAGTGTCATATTTACAACATAATCACCATTTCGAAGTTGATGATGAAAAGAAAGGGTATCACCATCCTTAATACCACATTTTTTTAATGCATCTGATAGATTTGTTATCTTTGATTTGTAGGTATGCTTTTGGGCACCTAAAAATGGTTTAAGAGTTCTGCCAGCAATCTCAGTTTCTATCAGTCTACCCGCAGCATTCTTAATTTTCATAAATTACACCAATGATTTTTTTATTTCAAAGTCTATAAAATCACAATGATTAACTATTACTGCTTCAGGTGTCCTTTTAAGATTATCACCCTCATGAGAATGTGAATAAATAATCAATACAACTTCATCAGGAAGGCTTAGTTCTTTTGCAAGTAATGCACCGGAAACAGGATGGCGGAATTTCTTACCAAACTCACCTTTTACAAATTCTCCACTTTTCTGTTCATATTCTAAGAGTTTTCCGACATCATGTAAAAGAGCACCTGCAATTAAAAAATCAAGATTCAAATCTTCCTGTCTTTGATCATATATTGCTTTAGCAAGATTTGTGATTCTTTTTGTATGATCAGTCAGTTTTCCTGAATCTTTAATAAGAAGTGTAAATGGGGCATCATCTATAGATTTCCAACATCCACGATCAGCTGCTTCCTTCCAGACATTTACCACTTTATTTTTTAAATCATTATCTCCTATCCATTGTAATTCTTTTGAAAAGACAGCTTCTATATCACTTTTCTCTACCATACTCTACCCCCCAGGATAGCTGGCCAGTAATCTACAACAATAATATTAATATTCTCATTGAGTACTGAAAAAAAAGCAAATGAGCCTGTCTGAGAATTATTTCCAGATTTTTTAGCTAAATAACCAACATAAA
>CAZHIY010000025.1:0-604 GCA_964533085.1 uncultured Thermoplasmatales archaeon
TGGTATGTGAATGTATCTATTCCATTATAATTTAAATTTGGAGTATAATCAAATGCCCCATTTATATTAAGATTTAATATTCCGTTGGAGACATCGCTAACTAGTATTGCTATTAATGGATCGTTTTCTGGATCTGTATCATTCTCAAGTATTCCTGGTGCTGCAATATTTAGTGTTGTATCTTCATCTGTGGTATAATTATCATCATTTGCTTTTGGTGGATCGTTTAATGGTGAAATGGTTAAGAAAACAGTAGCGTTATTGGAGTCTTCTATGCTATCATTTGCTTTATAAGTAAAGCTATCTGAACCAATGTACTCAGGATCTGGGGTATATATAAGCGATCCATTAGCATTTAATGTTAGAACTCCGTGTGAAACATCACTCACTAAAATAGCTGTTAATGGATCGTTTTCTATGTCTGTATCATTAATTAGAATTCCAGGTTCTAATAATATAAGGGTTGTATCTTCATCGGTTGTGTTAAAATCGTTATATGCTATGGGAGGATCATTTATTGGATTAATTGTGATTGTTACTGTTGCTGTATTTGAGTTTTCTGTTCCGTCGTTTGCTTGGTATGTGAATGTGTCTATTCCGTTGT
>CAZHIY010000025.1:704-14376 GCA_964533085.1 uncultured Thermoplasmatales archaeon
CGTTTATTGGGTTTATTGTGATTGTGACTGTTGCTGTGTTTGAGTTTTCTGTTCCGTCGTTTGCTTGGTATGTGAATGTGTCTATTCCGTTGTAGTTTGTGTTTGGTGTGTATTGGAATCCTCCGTTTGTGTTTAATGTTAGGGCTCCGTTTGTTGCATCTGTGATTAGGTTTGTGGTTAGTGTATCTCCGTCGATGTCTGTATCGTTTGTTAGTACTCCTGGTGCTGGGATGTTTAGTGTTGTGTCTTCATCGGTTGTGTATTCATCATTGTTTGCTGTTGGTGGGTCGTTTATTGGGTTTATTGTGATTGTGACTGTTGCTGTGTTTGAGTTTTCTGTTCCATCGTATGCTTGGTATGTGAATGTATCTATTCGATTGTAATTACTATTTGGTATATATTGGAACCCTCCATTAGAGTTCAAGCTTAAGTATCCATAAGATACATCTGATATTAGTGTTGCTGTTAGCGGATCATTTTCAACATCTGTATCGTTTGTTAGTATTCCTGGTGCTACGATGTTTAGTGTTGTGTCTTCATCGATTGTGTATTCATCATCATTTGCTATTGGTGGGTCGTTTTGTGATATTATTGTGATTGTGACTGTTGCTGTGTTTGAATATTCATATCCGTCGTATGCTTGGTATGTGAATGTGTCTATTCCGTAGTAATCTGGATCGGGTGTGTATGAAAATCCTCCGTTTGTGTTTAATGTTAATGCACCGTTTGTTACATCTGTGATTAGTGTTGCTGTAAGCGTATCATTGTCTACATCTGTGTCATTTATTAGAACTCCTGGAGCTGCGATGTTTAGTGTTGTGTCTTCATCTACACTATAATCATCATCATAGACTATTGGTGGAGTATTCAAAAGTATAGTGTAATAACATAATGCATCTGCATAAATTGGAGCTATTTCAATAGGATTTCCTGATTTCCTTCCAATGCTATAGAATTCATAAAAACCAGTACTATTCGGGAAATTAAAATCCCAACTCCAAGGATAGGAAGTATCCGGATTGGATATATTGTTCCATGCTCCTTGAGGTGTTGAAACTGGAGAAAATACTACGACAACGTGAGATAAACGATTTGCACTACTTACATTCTCCCACATTGTTGTTGTTCCAGCAATATCTAATATTTTATAACTACCTGCTGCTCCACTACTTGCTGCTGTTTCGTCAAAAAATTCGATTTGGCCAGATCCTTGAGTAAAGGATTGTGGGTTACCACAATGTGCTGTATCAATTACTATTGACCCATTTGATATAGTTGTGATATCTGTAGAAATCTGATTTGGTCCTTGATTTGTATTAGAATTTACTACGTCTGGACCTTTTTGTGATACATTAAATAACGATATTGCTCCAACTGAGCAATCAGAAACAGTATTTGTGTAATTAACTCTAATAGTATAAGTTCCAATATCTGGATTTAAAAGATACCATATTTCAGTAGATGTTATATAATTGTTACTTGACCTTATAAAAGTTGAATGTGCTTTTGATAAACTCATTCCATTGAAGTCCGCACCTGAAATAATATAGTCTGTTGACCCTGAATCTTCAACACCTGAGCATACTACTAATATTCTGTTATTATCATTACCGACTGTATGGGTCCAACTAATAGATGAGACACTTCCGCCCTGGGATGAAGAACTGGAATCATATGTTATATGTCTAAAAAAGTTATAATCCCAGGTTAAATTATCTGGACTGAATCGATAAGAAAGAGTTACATTATCTAAATCATTATCACCTGTTGCTGGTATGTTTAGAATATTTGTTGCGTTTATATAATAAGGAATAATCTTGTCAACTGATGTCTCAATTACTATATAGGTTGTAAAGCTCCATATTGTGCCCTCTGAGGAATAATCTTGGTCGTCCCATGCTATTATTTTCCAGTAGTATGTGGTTTCGCTGTTTAGTGTGCCTGGGTTGTATGTTGTTTGTGTTTGGTTGCTTACTATTTTTGGTGGTGGGTTGGGTGTTCCGAAGTATATGTCGTATGTTACTGGGTTGTTGTCTGGGTCTCCTCCAGTCCAGCTAATATCTGTATAGAGACTTATGTAGTTAGCTCCGTTTGTTGGATTTGGATTACTTGGTGTGTTTGGTGGATAGTTTGTTGTGAAGCTCCATGTTGGGCCTTCTGTTGAGTATCCTTGGTCGTCCCATGCTATTATTTTCCAGTAGTATGTGGTTTCGCTGTTTAGTGTGCCTGGGTTGTATGTTGTTTGTGTTTGGTTGCTTACTATTTTTGGTGGAGAGCTACTTGTCCCAAAATATACATCATAGGTTACATTATCACCATCAGGGTCTCCTCCTGTCCAGCTTATATCCGCATTTACGTTTATTCCGATGGCCCCGTTTAATGGGTTTGGATTACTTGGTGTATTTGGTGGTGCTAAAGGTAAAGGAGGGTCAAGTTCATTAAGATAGCTATCTTTATTGTTTGATTCTATCTGAGTTTTTTTAGTTTCGATAATTCCATTGTTAGCCGTTTGTGCGAGATTATCAGTATAATTAGTTGATGAAATAACATTAGGATTTCTAAATTCAGTGACCACTGCAGCTGAAAAAGCAGAGATTACAATTAGCATGCTTATGAATATACCTATTATTGCTTTTTTCATAATATCCCCCATTTTTGAATATTATCAATTTATTTGCTATAGCTTAAACCAATCAATTTGAATTTGTATTTTTTCCCCATTGAATGTTAAATTGATGGTTTATATAATTTTCTATATATGATAACTTATATATTATTTTATTTACTATTAAATTATAATAAAGGTTATTTTACAATAATATATAATTCTCCATATATTATAATATTTATCTATAATTTTGAAAATATGATAATAGATATATATAAAAATAAAAAAAGGTGTAGATAATGACAGTATTAGAACTGAAGTCCTATAATATATTAACTATTTTTTTTTATCAATGTAACGAATAATTAGTTAGATTTTAACCTATTTTCTGATATCCTCTCTATATAATTCTATCATATATTTTGTAAAAAAAGAAAGTAATTTTCATTTTATTTATTGTAATCTCATCAACCAGTTAAATATTGGAATTGATGTAAGTATTTTTTCAAACACTGGAAATCTTTCAATTATTCTTACAACAAATCGAATTAATATCGAGTTTGATGCAGCTCTACTAACCAGCACAAAAACATACAGTTTACCCCACTCGCTCTCGGCACCGTATATGTCTTTTGCTTTTACTCGGATTTCATAGAGTCTAGTAATTTTTGGCCACGCATGTGTCTTGGTAATATTTGCTCCTGATTCGTATGGTCCAGACCAATCTTCAAGTTTACCATCGCCCCAATCAATGTAATATAACACATCGTCCCCATCTGGATCAATCGTTACAATATCATAGTCATAATTATGATTTGGAACATGAATTCCTTGAATACCTTCTATAGTTGGTCTTATTGGCTCTATATTGATATCTTTTTCTGTTGTAAATTTCCATATTGGACCTTTTGTTTCTGCTTCAAATTGATCAACTGCTATTATTTGCCAGTAAAATATTGAGCTGAAATTCAAAATCCCTGGCTCATAGGTAGTGCTAGTATGATTTTCAAATATTAATGGTGGTGGAGTTGTTGTACCTAAGTATATGTCGTAGGTGACTGAGTCTCCATCTGGGTCTCCTCCATTCCATTTTAAATTTGTGTTTACATCTACATTTACTGAGCCATTTTCTGGAATGGGGTTGCTTGGTTTAATTGGTGGATCATTTGTCCTTGTTGTGAAATCCCATATTGTTCCTGTTGTTGGAGTACCAAGTTCATCCCATGCAACGATTTGCCAATAATAGGTTGTATATAACTCCAATGTTCCTGGATTATAATTGGTAGCTGTTTGGTTATCGAATACCAAGGGTGGTGGGCTACTATCTCCAAAGTAGACATCATAGGTTACGTCATCCCCATCTGGATCACCACCAGTCCAACTAAGAATTATATCAACTGAAATATTCGAATCGCCATCTGTTGGATTAGGATTACTTGGGACATTTGGTGGATCATTTACTGGCGTAATTGTGATTTGTACTGTAGCTGGAGTAGAGTTGTCAGTTCCGTCGTTTGCTTTGTATGTGAAGCTGTCGGTTCCTACATAGTTGTTATCTGGAGTATATTCGAATGCTCCGTTAGAATTTAATTTTAATATACCATTTGTTACGTCGTTTACTAATATTGCTGTTAGCGGGTCGTTTTCTGGGTCTGTATCGTTTGTTAGTACTCCTGGTGCTGTTATGTTTAGTGTTGTGTCTTCATCGGTTGTGTAGTAATCATTGTTTGCTGTTGGGGGGTCGTTTATTGGGTTTATTGTAATTGTTACTGTTGCTGTGTTTGAGTCTAATGAGCCATCGTTTGCTTTGTATGTGAATTCGTCTGTTCCATAATAGTTGGTGTTTGGTGTGTATTGGAATGCTCCGTTAGAATTTAATGACAATGCACCGTTTGTTACGTCGTTTACTAATATTGCTGTTAGCGGGTCGTTTTCTGGGTCTGTGTCGTTTTCTAAAACTCCAGGTGATGCGACATTTAGAATTGTATCTTCATTTGTGGAATAATTATCGTCATTTGCTATTGGTGGGTCATTTATTGGATTTATTGTGATAGTTACTGTAGCAGAGGTGGAGTTTGTTGTTCCGTCGTTTGCTTTGTATGTGAAGCTGTCTGACCCAATGTAGTTATTATCAGGAATATATTCGAATGCTCCATTTGAATTAAAAGCTAATAAACCGTTTGATACATCGCTTATGAAAATTGCGGTGAGAGTATCACCATCTATATCTGTGTCGTTTGTTAATATTCCTGGTGCAGGTATATTGAGTGTTGTGTCTTCTTCTGTTGTGTAGTAGTCATCGTTTGCTATTGGTAGGTCGTTTATTGGGTTTATTGTGATTGTTACAGTTGCATTATTAGAGTAATCATTTCCATCATAAGCTTTGTATGTAAAGCTGTCAGTACCATAGAAGTTGGTATTTGGAGAATATTCAAATTCTCCATTGAGGTTTAAGTTCAATATTCCGTTTGAGACACCATTAATAAGTATTGCTATTATTAGGTCATTTTCTGGGTCTGTATCGTTTTGTAATACGCCAGGTACTTCAACTTGTAAGGTGGTATCTTCATCTGTTGTGTAAAAATCATCATTTGCTATAGGTGGGTCGTTTAAAGGGTCATTAGTTATATTTTTTATAGCCGTAGCAGAAAAAATAGATGTTGTAATAAGCATAATTATGAATAGACTAACTATTATTTTTTTCATACTTTCCTCTTTTTAAATACAATCTTTATTTTATGCTTCGAGCACAAAATAGATTATTTTCTCTTTTTTCCTTCATTGAGGGTTTAAATCATAAGTTTAATATTTTTCCTAATTTAAGTATTTGTTCAAAAATAGGAAACTTTTGAATTATTCTAACAAAGAATCTTTCGATTATTGAACCTGTTGCAGATCTACTATTTAGTACAAATACATACATTTTTCCCCAATCACTCTCAGCACCGTATATGTCTTTTGCTCTTACCTGTATTTCGTAGAGTTTTGTTAGTGGAGGCCAAGAATGTGATTTTGTTACATTTTCACCAGATTCGTATGGTCCGAACCAATATTCAAATGTGCCATCTCCCCAATCAATGTAATATAACACATCATCCCCATCTGGATCAGTAGTTACAAAGTTATAATCATAAATTCTATTTGGTACATGTATTCCTTTTACTCCAGATATAGATGGTCTTATAGGTTTTTTATTAATTTCTTCTTCTGTGGTAAAGGTCCATATTGGCCCTTCACTCATTGTATCAAATTGATCATATGATATAATTTTCCAGTAGTACGTTGTGCTATAATTCATAGTTCCTGGTTTATATGTGGTATTTGAATGGTTTTCCTTTATTAATTGGGGTGGAGTAGCAATCCCAAAGTAAATATCATAATTTACAGGATCTCCATCTGGATCTCCTCCATCCCATTCTAAGAAAGTATTTATTACAACATTAATCGCACCATTTACAGGAATAGGATTACTTGGTGTATTTGGTGGGTTATTTGTCCTTGTTGTAAAGTTCCATATTGGTCCAGTTGTTGAATATCCATATTCATCCCATGCAACGATTTGCCAATAATATTTTGTATCAAATTCAAGAGTTCCTGGATGATAGGTTATAGCTGTTTGTTTATCAATAACTTTTGGTGGTGGATCACTATCTCCAAAGTAGACATCATAGGTTACATTATCACCATCTGGATCTCCTCCAGTCCAACTGAGTATTATATAAATAGAAATATCTTCTGCACCAGTAGGTGGTTGGGGATATAAAGGTGTATTTGGTGGACTGTTATCTCTTGTTGTAAAGTTCCATATTGGCCCAGTTGCTGATTCTCCATATTCATCCCATGCAACTATTTGCCAATAATACGTAATATTAAACTCAAGATTGCCAGGGTCAAAAGAGTTAGTGGATTGGTTAGAACTAACTTTTTGAGGAGGGGTAAACATTCCGAAATAGACATCATAGGTTACATTATCACCCTCGGGGTCTCCTCCAGTCCAACTTAGATTAACATAAATAGATACATCAGTTGCTCCATTTTCTGGAAAAGGATTACTTGGTGTATATGGTGGAGCGAATTGAAGAGAATTATGAGATATAACATTTGGTAATAAGGTTGTTAGGAGCATTAATAATATTCCTATAGTAGCTAATTTTGATTTTTTATTTTTTCTGGAAATAATATCTCCCCCAATATTTTCTTTATTATTTTAGTACACTATATATTTTTTTTGTAATATTTATGAAATATTTATAATTAACGTAACTTAACATTTATATTAATTTTGAATGTTTATAATACTTTCTATAATAGTTTTTATTCTTTTACACCGTTACTTTTTATACATAACTATGATTCCTTTATGCTTAGATTGACTCATTGACTCAATAAAGAGTGATAATTAATGAAAAAAACTAAATGGACAAAAATTGAGGATATATTGCTCGGTAAAAATATTAATAAAAAAATCAATCTTCATGGATGGATATACCGTACTAGGAGTAGTGGAAACATTGTTTTTATGGTTGTAAGGAATGCTAGTGGTATTTTACAGGCAACCATAAAAAAAGGGAATCTTCCCGATAAAGATTTCAATGATGCAAAAAAAGCATTGATAGAATCATCTTTAGAATTAGGAGGTATCGTAAAAGAAGACAAACGCGCACCGGGAGGTTATGAGCTACAAGTTTCTAGTCTCAATATTATCAATTTTGCAGAGGTATTTCCAATTGTAAAAGATCAAAGTCCAGAATTCCTACTGGATCAAAGACATTTATGGATTAGGTCTCAACATCTTAATTCAATTTTAAAAGTTAGATCAACTGTTGTTGGTGCAATTCATAAATTTTTCAGAGAGCGCGGTTACTATGAGTTTGATGCTCCCGTGCTTCAACCAAACCAATGTGAAGGTGGCTCCACCCTATTTCAAGTTAAATACTATAATAACAAAACCTATCTTTCTCAATCATGGCAACTTTATGCTGAAGCTGCGATATTCTCACTTGAAAAAGTATACAATATGGGTCCTACTTTTAGAGCTGAAAGATCAAAAACTTCACATCATCTTTCTGAATTCTGGATGGCAGAGATGGAAGTCGCATGGGCTGATTTATTTGATATTACAGAAATTGCAAAAGAAGAGGTTAAATTTATAATAAAAGAGGTTTTAAAACAAAATAAAAGCGATCTTGAATATCTCAAACAAGATATTAAAAAATTTGAGCAAATAGCGAAATCAAAATTTCCAACAATAACATATACAGAAGCAATAAATATTTTAAAGAAACATATCGAAATTGAATGGGGTAAAGATCTTAGAACTCTTGAGGAAAACAAACTTATGGAACATTTCGAAACCCCAGTTGTTGTGACTAACTATCCAGTTGAGATTATGGCCTTCTACAAACCAAAGGATCCAAAAGATCAAAAAACTGCACTTTGTTTTGATATGATCGCTCCTGGAGGTTTTGGGGAGATTGTTGGTGGATCTCAGAGAAGCCTTGATATTAAGGAAATGACTAAAAGACTTAAAGAGATGGGTGAAAGCACAGAAAATTATCAGTGGTATTTTGATCTAAGAAGATACGGTTCAGTTCCCCATTCTGGTTATGGTCTTGGTGTAGAGAGAGTTGTTGCATGGATTTGTGGTATTGAAAACATTAAGGATGCAATACCTTTTCCAAGGACAGTATTAAGATTTAGACCGTAAGTTGTGCTATTTATGATATCAAATGTGCATGTCGTTATTTCTGGAAGAGTTCAAGGCGTATGGTTTAGAGCAAATACAAAACAGAAAGCTGATGCGCTAAGGCTTACAGGTTGGGTTAGAAATACAAATAATGGATGTGTTGAAGCAGTATTTGAGGGTGAAGAAAGAATGATCAATGAAATGATTGGATGGTGTTATAAAGGGCCATCTCTTGCAAAAGTTGTTAAGGTAGATATTAAAAAACAGGATCCAACAAATGAATTTAATGATTTTTCCATTCGTTATTAAAGATATCTCTTGAACGATTCTATCATTTCTTCATTTCTATCAATTAAAAATATTTTTTCAAATTTATTCTCATATTCTTTTACCAAGTTAGTTATTGCCTCAGCAGCTTTTTCTACTGGGACACCTCCAACTCCAGTACCCATGCCTGGTATGGCAATAGATTTTATATTTAATTTTATGCCAGTTTCTAATGATGCTTTTGTGGCAAGTCTTACATTTTCGATATCTATTCTCATTGCTGGACGTTTCATTGTAGGTGCATGAATCACATATTTGCTGGGAAGCGATCCACCTGTAGTAGCTATAGCCTTTCCAACATCAATTAGAGCCTTGGAGATAGCTTCTTTTTCAATTTCAATCCCGCCAACTCGTTTTATTGCACCTGCAACTCCTCCACCCATGTAACCATAGGAATTTGCAGGATTTACTATTGCATCACATGATATCTTTGTAAGATCACCCTTTTCAACAATGATTGTCATTATTTTTCTTCTCTCTTCTTTTCTTTCTTTTTTAACTTTTCTTCTTCCCTCTTTTTTTTCTCCTCAGCTTTTTCTTCAATATGTTGTTTTTCTTTTACAGTAAGACCCTTTAATGTCTGAATACGTGCTCTCGTTGCTTTGATTTTATCATGAATTTTGCTCTTTTCTATATTCATTTTCGCTTTTGTAATTTTTTTGCTCTCATATTTCTCTTGTAGCTGTGAAATTTTTTCTTCTTCATTTTCTATTCGTTTTTCTAGCTTTGCAATATTTTTCTCTAATCTGTCTAGGAAAGCCATGTTATCAACCTCATAGTTTTTTCCTTTGAACTTCAAGGGTATTGTTTTCTTTACCTAAATATTCTGCGAAAGTTTTCAATCATTCTCCTCCACTCTTATTAGAGAGTTTAACAATAGATATTTGCATTCATTTTTTTCTTCTTTCAAAAATTGTATCATTCTTATAGACAATTTTAAAAATTCGATGATAGGGAATCATTGATATTGTTGTTTGCATGAATGATTTCTCAAGATTAACAATTTCTTTCCCAGAAATAATTTTAGTATTATTTGGTGCACCTCTATGAACATACCATATCTCAGCTAATTTTAAATCAAAATTCTCTTTCCATTTTAGTTCATTTAGAATATCTCGAGGATTTGTCATATTTGAAAAAAAATATTTAACCTTAAAATAAACCTGTCGTATTATTTGAAAAGTCTCGGTGAATTGAAAACATAGAAAGTCATTTCACCGCTTGAAGTACTCTTTCCTTCTTGGTCAAATATCTTAGTTTCTATCTTTTGTTTCATGAACGAGGTTTCATTCCAATTCCAAACATATGGTGCTTCCGTAATAGTATCTTTTAGTTTACCATTAACATAAAATTCAGCTTTCTTTACTTTCTCAGTATTCACATCAATTCTTAATGGACCAAATACAAGCGGTTTGAAGAAAGGAAAAATTTTCTTGTTTTTGATGTAAACAAAGCTTTCAAATGTAATATAATTATACCTCATAAGTATATATAGCGCTCCCCCCGCTCCTCCTATTATACCTATTATTATAAAAAATAAATTTTGCTCAATAAAACTTATTGGTGGAGGTGTTGTATATGCATAGTAGAAATAAGTTGCAGCTGAGGTATCCTGACTGTCACCTTGCAAGGCTTTAGCAGTAATCTTAAAATCGTATATTCCATCCTTAAGGTATCCTGGAGGTGTACATGTAAATATTGTGTTATCTGTTTTTTTAATGTTAGATTTTATATTGATAGTTCCAAATGTTCCAGAAATAATTCTAACTGGAACGTTATAGGATATTGTTATTGTTGTTTGGTTTTCATTGATTATTCCACCATCATTCGGAATAAAAATTGGGGATTCAACATCTGGATAAATATTTGAAAAAACTATTGTATATATCGTGTCAGGATCATCTAATATATATATTTTATCATTTTTTCTCCATATCATATCTGTAGAAATTGTCCTATCTCCAGTCTTGATTGTAAGTATTGATTTGGAATAGATGTCATCTGTTTCTATGTATATCCAATCAGCCTTTGGTACAATTATTGATGTTTTTGCTAGCTCAAGATCTTCATCTAAATCGATAATATTTTCGTCAATTGGAGCATAGACGTAAGTTACGTATATAATTTCATTTGTGGTAGGAGACCACATAAATTCAGGTATATTTTCATCATCGATTGATAATAGGAAAAAGTTGTTTCCGTTTATGGTGACCGTACCTGTTTGAACTGCTATCAATATATTGTTTGGATCAATAAATTTATCCACAATAGAATCTCCATCAGTATCATAACTAAAAAATAGATCATCTAGTACTACTCCAAAATATCCTTCAATTTTGTCCATTGTTGCATAATTCGTTTTTATAATAGTTGATTGATCTACTATTGCATAGGAAGTTGCTGTACCGCTATTCCCATCGTTATCTGTAACTGTTAATTTAATAGTGTATTTTCCACTACTTGTATATATGTGGTTAGTTGTTTTACCTGATCCTGTAGTTCCATCGCCAAAATCCCAAATATATTTAGTAATTTCTCCATCTAAATCAAAACTTTGCTCTGCTGAAAATTTTAATTCTATTGTAACAATACCTGTATATGGTCCATCAGCATCGGCAAAAGGGTTTTTAGTATTATTCTTATTTCCCATTGAATCCGTTGCATAGATGATGCAATAAATTCTCTCAGCATTCTCACTAAGGTGGATATTTTTTTCATATAAATTATTGCCAATATTATCCATTTCAACAATAATATGATCATTAATTCCATACCAATGTTCTATGGTGACATCTTGGACGTCCAAATTATCTGTAATTTTTGCATTAAATGTGAATTTATTTGGAATATTGTCTGAGGAGGCACCATGTTTATTTATCGATATCTCTGGAGGCTCTTTATCACCTATTTTAACACTTTTTTGAACTGTTGTTACAGTATTGCCCCATTTGTCAGATGCATAGAAAACATATAATAGGTCGTCTAAACTTTTATCTAGTGTAATGTTAGTTTCAAAGTAGTTTTGATAGACATTCCTGAGAGTATTGTTTCCACCCTTATCTCCATGACTCCATTGTACTTTAACATCAAGACCAGAGGTACTTTCTTCATTGTCTGTAACAATTGCTTTAAAAGTAAATTTCTGCGATGGAGACCCTGCAGAAGGCGTATTATCTACTATTTTTGGCGGTGTTCCTTTATTTATATAAAAAGATTTATTCACTGAGTTTGCCCAGTTCCTAGGATCTTTTGCTGTAACGTAAAATGAGTATGACCCAACAGGGGAGAATTGTTTATTACAATAATAGGTGTTTACATTTTTGTTTTGTGTAATTGATATGTTATTTGTTTCTCCAAAGGGGTCAATATAATTAAGATATACTTCCTTTATTTCGGTATTATCTGTGATTGGGATGGATATATAGGTATATTCCCCTATGGTTTGATAACTAGGGGAGACCTGGGGAGTACCTATATTTGGAGGAGTAACATCAAGTAAAGGGCCATAATCTTTGTTTACAGCATATATAGTATAAGCATTGTCAGCAATACCATCGGAATTACTATCGGTAATGCCCTCATCTGTTTCATCGAAATCATCCCAGTAGTTACCAGATATATATGACCCTCCAACTATATTTGTTCCATTTGTTTTTGTGATATACCATATGTTATTACCTAAACTTTTATCCACAGCATTTTTTGAGTTTTCGTGCAGATAGTTATTGTAAATTAAATTTTGTAAAGTAAAAAAATCTAATTTTATACCATATCCCAAGTTACTTGCTATTTCATTTTTATAGACTTGATCTAAAGTGGAATTTGATAAACTTATTCCATCCACTGCATTATTATATACTGTGTTTTGAACAATAACGTTGTTATCATCTGCAAATAAAAATATTCCATGTTCTCCGTTTGAATTTATAATAGAGTTCCATATTTCGTTACTAGAACCAACAATCATTACACCATATTTACTGTTACTAATAATTATACTATTGTTTATTTTATTTGTACTAGAATTCTCTAATCTGATTCCACTATCAGAATTACTATATATATCATTGTTTGATAAGGTGTTATGACTGCAATGATCATTCAGGAATATCCCATTTTCTGTATTACCTGTGATATTATTATATGAAATTAGATTATAATCACAGGTGTCGTTTAAAAACAAGCCATTGATGCTATTACTTTTTATTCCAAAATTATAGGATATTGTATTATAAGAGGAGCCATATGAGAACAAACCATTTGAGTTGCTAGTAATAATATTATAAGTGATTTCATTGCTATCAGAATTTATTAGTTGAACCCCATTTCCACTGTTACTAGTTATTATATTATCATAAATAATATTATTATCACAATTATTTATTAAAATTCCATGCTTTCCGCTTGTAATCTTATTATCAGTAATTATAGCATTTCCTGAGCCTATTACAATCATGGCATTATCTCCACCATTTCCAGAATCTCTTATGGTAAAATGACTAATATTTACATATTCCGCAGATATACTTATTACATCTCCAATTTCTCCTCCGTCAATAAATGTTATATTTTTATCTTCACCAAAGATATCGAGTTTATGTTGAATTGTAAGACGTTCATTATAGGTTCCAGCATATACTATAATTCTATAACGAGTGGATGGAGTATAACCTGGGATTGTGATATCGATAGCGTCTTGTATACTATCGAAATGATCAATCTGCCAACCTGGTGTGGAGCTATCGTAATCATCATCCACATAGATTTTTGTTAAAACATCTGCTCTGCAATTTTCTATTTTATTAAATGATATAAAACAGTTTATAGTTAGTATAATAAACAATAGTACAACTAATGATTTAGATTTCATCCCATCGGCCTACGTATGTAGTTGCATATACTGGATGTACTCTTACATTAAAAATATTCCTATAATTTAATCATAAATAAGTATAAACAAATGTGCTTTTATAATAAACTTAACTCTTTAAGTTATTGTAAAGTAAATAGACATCGGTAACATTTCTTTATTACACTGCACATATTTCATT